>NZ_PIRF01000004.1 GCF_003049705.1 Campylobacter concisus | reverse complement strand
TTTTGCTTAATTAATTATATTGATAATCAAAAAGCTATTTTTTGATAAAAGCTTATAATTCGCTTTTTACAAACTATTGACATTTGGAATTTATATATTTAATTAATATATTTTTTTCTTAAAAGATAAAATTTCTCATATAAAGTTATATCTTATAAAGATAGTATATAATCACGTAAAAATTTAAATAATACAAAAAATAATAATAAGGAGTAATCTTGGCTAAAGAAGCTGGAGTAGTAAAATTTATTAGTGGCAAGGCGGTCGCTATCGATCAAAACGGAAATGAGAGAGAGCTAAAAGTAGGTGACATCCTTTATATGGGGGAGAGTATCAAGACAAGTGATGCCGCTGATAAAATAACAATCGTTTCAAATAATGGAAAAGAGATTACAATTGTAGGCAATGATACACTTGCGTTAAATCAAAGCACCATAGGCGCGGAAGGCTTGGCAGATGTTAGTGATTTGCAAAATGCTATTTTAAATGGTGGAGATCTAACAAAACTTGAAGAGACTGCTGCTGGTGGAAACACTGCTGCTGGTGGTGGAGATGGTGTTAGCCTAAGTGACGCTAAATTTGCTGAGGGTGGCCACTATTCAAATATTAATGCAACATATAGAAATTTAAGTGATGCAAACAGAGCTTTTGCATCATACGATAGCCCAATAAGCGGATACAATGGTGGAGATGATACTATAATCCCAAGCAATCCTCTTGTAACTTTTATAAGCGATCTTAATAACGATGGTACTTTAAGCAGGGTTGAGCATGCACGTGATACAAATTTAAATACGTCAAAAGTTCTTATTACAATTCCAAATGATGGCACAGTAAGGGCCGGAGATATACTAAATATCACTATAACTAAGCCAGATGGTAATACTGAAAATAAAACAATTCCTATCACTCCAACTATCATAAGCAATGGTTATCAGTTTGATGCTCCAATACAGACTGGTAAAATTTCAAAAGTTGATGCAACTATTACAAATTTCCAAGGAAATGTTAGTGGCAGAAGTGAAGATAGCGTAACTTCAAGTGGCTTTAGTGCTCCAGAGGTTAAATTTACAGAAGATAACGGTCCTGATAATAATCTATTAACATATACTGAAAATGCTAAAGATGGCAAATTAAATGAAACTCCAGTACTTATAACTGTAAAAGATGTGATTGTTGGAGATGTGCTTCACGTGACTTTAACAAAGCCTGATGGTACAACTGAGGTTAGAAATGTATCTATAGATCAAAACATAATAGATAATGGATATAAGATAGATAATATGCCAGTTGAGCACGGTAAGCCTTCAAAAGTAGAAGCTTACGTAGCAGATAGCACAAACACGATGAGAAGTGCAATTGCAAGCGACTCTACTACTCTTGATGTAAAACCGACTTTGACATTTACAGAAGATCAAGACAACAATGGCTATTTATATGATCCAGAAAATAGTCAAGACAATAACTTTAGAAGCACGACAGTAGAGATAACTTTACCAAAAGATGTGGTTGTTGGTGATAAGATTGTCATAACTTATACTGATCCATTACATCCATCTCAAAATTTAGAAAAATCTATCACTCTTACACAAGAGATGATTGATAATCAAAAAGTAAATACATCTCTTCCAATATTTCCAGATGTAAGAACATCTGCTAGTGCTCATGTAGTGGATAAAGATGGTAATGTAAAAAGCGAAAGATCAGATCAAGATAGTGTAGAGCCTATTGGTAGAAATTTGTATATGACACTACCAGAAGAAAAGACTCTTAATGAGCTTTTAAGGCAAGAGAGTACCGTAGATAATGAAGTAAATAAAACTACAGCAAAGATTACTCTGCCAAATAAGATCGATGATGGCGATAAGCTTACGCTAACTATTACTGGACCTGACCCTGTTGACCCTGTAAATAATCCTTCTAAAACTTATACAAGAGAATTTACTATACATATGGATAGTAAAGGTGCTGTGATTAGTGTAACAGAAAACGGAACTTCTAATGTTTTAACACCTATAAAAGCATATGACAATCAATACACCATTGATGTTTCTGGTATCCAACTAAAGCATGGAGAAGATACGACTATTAAGGCTAAAATCACACATTCAAATCCAGACAGGCATACATCTATAAGTGAGCCAACAGTATCAGCTAGTTTAGAGCATGTAAAAAAACCAGAAGTTACATTTGACGAAGCTAATGGTGCTAAGAGTATGAGTAGAGAGCAGGCTATTAGTGATGGCAATCTTAATAGCACAAAAGTCACTATAAAGCTTCCTAAAAATGCAGTAAATGGTGATAAATTAACTGTAACTATAAATGAGCCAAATGAAGCTCCTAGGGCTAAACATTACACAATTGAAAAAGATGCTAATGGCAATCTAACTGCTATAAAAAACGATGACGATCCAAGTGATGTAGTAAGTATAAAAAATGGCAACAGCTTTGAAATTCCTGGCATCAAAACTACAACTGGCTTAGAAACAAAGGTAAGAGCTGAGATAAAAGATAAAGATGGCATCCAACATGCAGATGAAACAAGCACTGTTTCCATTTCTAATATAAACGATACAGCAGTATTTTTCAAAGAAGATGCTGATGGTAATGTGTCTCTAACGAGATCTGAGAGCAAAGATGGCGCAGATCACGATCTACATAAAACTACGATAGTGGTAAAAGTACCAAACAATGTTATGGCCGGCGACATAATAAATGTAGCTGTAAATAACGGCAATAAGCAAGAGAATATAGTATATAAAGTTGATGGTAGAGACCCAACTGGTAATATCATACTAAAAGATGCAAATGGTAACGAAGTGATCACTAATAATAGTAATCAGGTAGAAATTCCTGGCATAGATATCGTACCAGGCAAAACCATAACTGTAACAACAAAAACTACGGACGCAAAAGGTAATGGCAAAGCTGAAGCTGAAAATCACAACATCCTTGAAACGCTTAATGATGACATGAGAATCACTTTTGAAGAAGATACTGACAATGATGGCATCTTATATAATGCTGAGGCAAATCGTGATCACAACGTAAACACAACAACAGCAACTATTAAGCTTCCTTCTAATTTTGTTGTAGGTGATAAATTAGTAATAGAAACTACTGACAAAAATACTGGTGCCAAAGTAGAAAAAACATATGAAATCACTACTGGTGCTAACAATAATCTAGTAGTTAAAAATGGTAGCGAAGAGCTAAATATAACTACTGATAATAAGGGCAATAAAGTAGTTAACTACACACTTGGTTTGACAGAAGATCATACTACTATTGTTAATGCCAAGGTTGTTGATAGCATGGGTGTCGATAAGGTAGAGACAACTAGTGATATTACACTTGATGCTCAAGGTAGCGGCTCTGGAACAGGCTTTAGGCTATTTATTGATGAGGATAAAGATAGAAACGGAGTTCTAAGTAGAGATGAAGCTATGAAGGATGGAAAATTAAATACCACTTCGGCAATACTTCAAATCCCAACCACTGTAAATAGTGGTGATACTATAAAAGTTAAGGTAAATAGTGGGGCAGAGAAAACTTATACCGTTGCTTCAAATGATGGTACAAACGTTACTATAAAAGATGCTGGTGGCAGCCTTGTCGCACTTGAGCCAGGAAATAAACTAAAAATTTCTGATGTTCATATAGATAAAGATCATCCAGCAGAAGTAAAAGCTACTATAAAAGATATTAATACAGGAAGTGAAGTAACAAAAACAGCCAAAGCTACGCTTCAAACGATGGATATAAAAGATCTAAAGGTTGAATTTGTAGAAGATAATGCAAGTAGGGATAATGTAATAGATAGAGATGAAGCTTTATTGGACGATAAAATAAAAGAAACAACTATAAGCGTTCAACTACCATATAATGTTGTAGCCAGTGATAAAGTAGCAGTGACTATCAAAGAGCCTCAAGCTGATGGCACTACGTCAACTAGAACCGTAACTTATACTGTCACAGGAAATGCTAATGGTATAATTTCAGTTATAGACGATACTACTCATACTGCTACACAGCTAGTAAACAACACTATAAAAATTCCTGGCGTCGCTATGCTTCCAGGTCGTGATACTAGTGCAGTAGCTACTATTACAAATGGCACAGAGACCACAACTAGCGCTGAAGCTAAAGTACAACTTGTTCCTTTAAGTACAGCAGGACTAAGTGTAAACATAGTTGCTGACAGAGACGATAATGGCATCGTATCAAGAGATGAGTCAAGTAGCAATGCCTCAAAAGTAAATGTTACTATTCCAAAAAATGTTGTAGTTGGCGACAAGATAGTTATTGAGATAACAAATCCCGATAGGACCAATGTGATTGAGAAATATGAAGTAGTAGGTAAAGATGTAAACGGTAATATCACTTTAAAAGATTTGACTAATAATTCTCAACGCACATTAAGTAGAGACCAGTTGCTTGAGCTTGATGCTAAAATCGCAGTTGGTGCTGAGGCTGAGACAAAGGCCAAAGTAACACTAACTGATACTTTTGGTGAAAGTGTAAATGTAGAAGATAGTGCACATGCCCAGATGGATGCTATAAGAGGTATTAAGTTTAATAAAGATATAACTACCTTAGAAAATGGTGAAGAGACTACTAAAGTCAGGGTTTATCTAAATGAAGATGCTAGGAAAGGCGATACAGTAGAGTTTAAGTATACTGATCCAGATAACCACACACAAACTAAAACCGGATTTCACAAATTAACAAGTAGTGATATAGCCAACAGAACATTTGATCAAGTACTTGATATTAATGCTAGATCAGCTTATGATTTGAAAGTAAAAGCTACGCTTAAGACTTCTGGTGGTTTAGAGTCTAAGTCTTATGAGCCTCATGAATCTGATAAATTTCATATAGATGTTAAAGACTATATAGTTAAATTTGACGCAAGTAAAGATATGAAAGGTGGTAAAGGTCATGATACTTTGGTATTTGATAAACAAATAGTTGATCTTAGAGGCATTAATGATCTTAATTCAAAAGTGGAAAGCTTTGAAAATCTTGAGCTTAAAGGCGGCTCTGAGATAAAATTTGATGCAAAAGCTATCTTTGACATCACTGATAATCTTAACACCATTCTTAAGATCAAGGGCGATGCAACTAACAAAGTTGATATCAATGGTAAATGGAAAGAAGATACTTTAGTGCATGCTGATACTGGCTTTAAAGGCTACTCAAGCATAGATCAGGTAAATGGTAAAACTATCCACATCCAAATAGAAGACAAGATCCAAACCGATCTTTAATCCCCAAAATGAGTGCGTAAATTCGCACTCATTCCAAACTCAAACTCACATTATTTTTTAAGTCTTGTTTTACTAATATTTGCTCCTTAAAGGAGAAAATATGAAAAATTTAATAGCCGTTATTATAGTTATTGCTGCACTTGCTTTTGGCGCTTTTAAGTATATAAATTCATTTGTTGCACTTGATGAAAATGTAAATGCAAAGTGGTCACAGGTGTTAAATCAATATAAAAGAAGAGCCGAGCTTGTGCCAAATTTGGTTGAAACTGTAAAAGGCTACGCAGCCCATGAGCAAAAAATTTTTGAAGATGTGGCAAATGCTAGAAGTAAGAGCATGCAAGTAAGCGTTGATGCAAGTGGTCTTAGCGATGAAGCTAAGATGAAAGAATTTATGACAGCACAAAGCTCATTTGGCTTGGCGCTTGGTAGGCTTATGGCAGTTAGCGAGAACTATCCAGAGCTAAAAGCAAATCAAAATTTCTTATCTCTTCAGAGTCAGCTTGAAGGTACGCAAAACCGCATAAGCGTAGCAATGCATGATTATATCGAAGCTGTAAAAGAGTATAACGTAGCCCTTAGAAGCTTTCCAAATAAATTTATAGCAAGTGTTTTTTATCCTGAGCTAAAGCCAAAACAAAATCTTGAAATAAGTAACGAAGAGAAGATAAATCCAAAAGTTTCATTTGAGAAATGATGAAGAAAATTTTTGCTCTTTTATTTTTTACATTTTGCTTTTGTTTTGCCATAAATTTTAACGAGCAGATAAATGACGAGGCTCAAATTTTCTCTAAAAATGAGAAGGCTGAGCTTTTAAGCTTGGTGCAAAATTACGAGCAAAATAGTACGACACAAATTGCTATCGTGACACTTAAATCACTAGAAAATAAAAGCATAGAAGATATCTCTCTTGAGGTAGCTAGAGGCTACAAGCTGGGACAAAAACAAAGTAGTAATGGAGTGCTTTTAATAGTCGCTCCAAACGAGAGAAAAGTGCGTATAGAGGTTGGTTATGGACTCGAAGGTGTGCTAACTGATGCTATATCAAGCCAGATCATAAATGATGTGATAGTGCCTAAATTTAAGCAAGGAGATATGGGCGGTGGCATCATAGAGGGCACAAAAGCTATCATAAAAGTAGCTAGTGGTGAAGAATTTGAAAACGTGAGTGAAGATGAAGAGATACCATTTGGAATAGTTGCCTTTTTTGCTGGCATGATCTCGTGTTTTGTCTCTGGCTTTTTAGGTAAATTTTTTATGCGAGTTGGTTTTAGTGCGTGTTTTGCAGGGCTGATATCTACGGTATTTGAGCAATTTTTTGGCGTGCAAAATTACTTCATTGTCTTTGCTATTGTGTTTGTAATATTTTTTATTATTTTAAAAAATGCCTTTAAAAAAAATGCTCAAAGCAAAAATACACACAGTGATTTCGGGCGTGATAGATCAGACTCAAATAGCAGTGGCAGTGGCCATTCAAGCAGTTCAAGAGGTGGTGGCTTTAGTGGCGGCGGAGGCGGTTTTGGCGGAGGCGGAGCAAGTGGCAGCTGGTAAAATTTTATCAAAGATTAGCTTGTAAAGCTCAAATCCTTTAAAATATAAAAAATTTAGGAGCAAAGATGCTAGCTGGCGAGCTGCTTAAAAGCCATTTTACTAAATTTGATCTGGTGGCGGTGCTTAGTAAATTTTTAGAGCAAAGTCATTTTGATAAAGAAAAATTTGATCTGCTTAAACAAAATAACTTTAAAAATTTAGATAAAAATATAAAGCAAGAGATAGTTGAGGCTGCTGGTTTTAAAGAGTTTTTCGATAAGAAATTTCAGAGCTTTCTATGTGAGCTTATGCAAAGTAAGGTTTTAATTGTTTCTGGCAAAGAGTATAAATTTAGTGAGCTTGAAATTTATACTTGTTTTGACGCAAATACCTACAAAAGGCAGTGTGAGGCAGGAGAGATTTACTTTCACAACTTTGGCTTTGACATATCTTTTAAAAGTGATCTATCACTTTATGGTGGCGTTTTAGTAAGAAGCCTAAAGCCCTTAAATGGGCAAAATTTTATCTTGGGACCAAGAAAATGTGCCTTGCATATCTTAAATAGCAAAATGAGCAATTTAAACTTTGATCTAAAAGAGGCTGATTTTAGAAAAAATGAGATTACTTTTACACCACGTATTAGATCATTTGGCGATGAAAACCAGCAAAAAAATGATTGTCTTAGAGTATTTACTGCTGAGTTTGAAAAAGCCTTAGAGTTTGATGAAAATTATAAAAAGAGATTAAATGCCTATAAAAAGGGGTGAAATTCATCTTTTTATCAGCTTTTGCGGTGAGAAATTTAGCCCAAAAATGCTAGATAAAAAAGATCGCAGAAGAGTAAAAAAATACCCAAATTTAATAAAACAAAACTCATTTAAAATATCTCGCTACTTAAAATTTAAAGCAAAGATGCGAGGTAAAATCTGTCTTTCTCATAAAGAAAATATCGCAGTTTTAGCCATTTCAAAAGAAAAGATCGGAGTTGATGTAGAAGAGCTAAAGCAGAGAAATTTTGACGCTATAGCTAGCTTTTGCTTTACAAAAGATGAGAGCAAAATTTTAGCAAATGCAAAAGACAAAATGCAAAAATTTTATGAAATTTATACTGCAAAAGAGGCAATTTTAAAGCTTAAAAATTTATCGTTTAGCGATCTTGGTACTACCAGCTACGATGAAATGGCAAAAAAATACTTAATTATTAACAATTCATTTATTATTTGCCTTGCATTTAAGCAATGCAAAGATATAATTATTAAACTTTTGTAATTTTTAACATTAAAAGGTAAAGATTGCTTATAAAAAAAATAGTCATAATCCTTGCTATTTCGCTTTTTGCTCTTGGATGCGCAAAGAAATTTGATGCACCACAGATGGCAGATTTTGACTTGAAAACATTTAAGGTAAGTTCATCAAAAGGTCTACTTTTGCTTTACGTGCAAAATAGCAAGAATGAGTATAAATTTAGCCTTGTAAATGTACTTGGCGCGCCAGAAGCTAGGCGAGTTTTAAAAGATGGTAGCTTTAAAAATTTAGGTTTTTTGCCACCAAATAGCGCCTACAATGAACTTTTTATAAAAGTGCTAGAGATGATAAAAGATGAAAAAAGCGAGCAAAAATTTATGATAGATGATCAATATTATGAGGTAGAAAGTGTTGATCTACGTTAGCAAACCAGCCATTATCAGTGCAGCAGGGAGCAGCAGTGATGAGAATTTAAGTTCGCTTTTAAGCGGAAAGAGATTTCTAGGCCTTAGCAGTGAGTTTCATCCTGAGAATAAATTTTTAGTTGCAAAATTTGATAAGGCACTACCAGAGTTTGCCAAGAACACAAAAGAACACTTTAAAACAAGAACCAATGCTTTACTTTTAAATACACTTCTCGAGTTAGATGATGAGGTCAAAAAGGCTATCAGGAAATTTAGTAAGAGCCGTGTAGGTGTTGTTTTGGGCACTACAACGAGTGGAATTGAAGAAAATTTTTGGACTTTTAAAGAGTATATAAGAACTGAAATTTTTGATAAAAGTAAGTTTGGTATAGACAGAAACTGTCTTGCAAATGTGACCGAATTTGTGAGCGAATTTTATGGACTAGAAGGTCCAAGTTTTTGCGTTTCAACTGCCTGTACTTCTGGTGTTAAGGCGATTATTGAGGCACAAAGACTAATAAAAAGTGATATTTGCGATGCGGTTATATGCGGCGGTGTCGATAGTTTAAACACCTTAACCATAAATGGCTTTAACTCACTTAGCATTTTAAGCCAAAAACCAAGCGAACCCTTTTCTAAAAACAGAGAGGGCATAAATATAGGCGAGGGAGCTGGGCTGTTTTTGCTGAGCCGTGATGAAATTTCAAACGTCGTGGTCGCTGGCTCGGCCTCAAACTGCGACGCTTTTCATATGACTCAGCCTGATTTTAGTGCCAAAATGGCAATTTGTTGTATAGAAGAAGCTTTAAAAAAAGCTGACATGAGAGGCGTAGACTATGTAAATTTGCATGGCACCGGCACGCAAGCAAATGACAAAATGGAGGCAAAAGCTGTAAATTTAACGCTTGGCTCCGCATATGCTAGCTCGTTAAAGCCGCAAATCGGACATACGCTAGGAGCTGCTGGAGCCATCGAGAGCGCCATTTGCGTGATGCTTTGCATGCAAGAAAATAGCGCCTTGCTACCGCATGTTTACGACGGAGCATATGACGAGAGTTTGGAAGCTATAAATTTAGTAAAAAGTGGCACGAAATTCGACGTAAAAACAGCGATGTCACTATCTTTTGCCTTTGGCGGAGATAACGCCGCGATAATATTTAAAAGAGTGAGATGATGATAAGTGATTATTTGCCGCACAGTAGCGCCATAACCCTGATCAATGAAATTTTAGAATTTACACCTTGTGAGAGTATCAAAGTAAGAAGCGTGATAAATGAGCAAACTCCATTTTTGGAGGATGGGAAATTTTACATGCAAAAAGCGATTGAGATGATGGCTCAAAGCCTTGGTATTTATGACTCAAAGATGCGTGAGCTAAGGGGCGAGAAGGCGATATTTGGCTTTTTGCTAGGCAGTAGAAAATTTGAAATTTTTAGGCCATATTTTAAAGTAGGTGATGAGATAGTGATCGTCTCAAAGTGCTCGATCCAAGATGAGAGTGGATTTGGCGTTTATGACAGTGAGCTTTTTGTAAATGGCGAGCCTGGCGCAAGGGCGGTTTTAAACGTAATGAGCCCTGATGAAGAATTTGTAAAAAAGGCACTTAGTGAGTAAGAGAGTATTGATAACCGGATCAAGTAGAGGCATAGGGTCTAGCATAGCTAGGCGCCTTGCTAGCGAGTACGAAGTGGTGCTTCACGCAAGAAGTAAGAGCGATGAGCTTTTAAAGATGGCTAGTGAGCTTGGGGCTAAATTTTTAACATTTGACGTGGCTGATACTTCTGCGGCTAAGGAGATGATAGAAGCTGACATGGAGGCAAATGGCGTTTATTACGGCATTATTTTAAACGCTGGCATAACAAGGGATAATACCTTTTGTGGGCTGAGTGACGAAGAGTGGTTTGACGTGATAGATGTAAATTTAAATGGCTTTTACAACGTTCTAAGACCAGCGCTAATGCCCATGATAAGGGCTAGAAAGCCAGCTAGGATAGTGACATTAAGCTCTGTTTCAGGGGTTATTGGCAACAGAGGTCAGGTAAACTACTCGGCTAGCAAAGCTGGCATCATAGGAGCTAGCAAAGCCCTTGCAGTCGAGCTTGCAAGTAGAGGCATAACAGTAAACTGCGTAGCTCCAGGGCTTATAAAGACAGATATGAGCGAAGAAATTTTAAATAGCGACTTCTTAGATGAGGTGCTAAAGGCCATACCTGCAAAAAGAGCTGGCGAAGCAGATGAGGTGGCAGGGCTGGTTAAATTTTTACTAAGCAGTGATGCTAGCTACATCACAAGACAGGTTATCGGCGTAAATGGAGGACTTTGCTAATGCGTGTATTTGTCACAGGTATCGGCGCAGTCAGTGCTTTTGGCAACAGCTGGGAGGAGATGAGAGCTAAATTTCTTGAAGGCAAAAACGCCGTGAGATACATGAGCGAGTGGGAGAGCTGCAAAGATCTAAACACTCGCCTAGCTGCACCAATTATAGACTACAAATATCCGCAAGAGTGGGATAGAAAGCAGCTAAGAAGCCTTGGTAAGGTGTCGTGTTACAGTGTGCATGCGGCTGGACTTGCTTTAAAAGATGCTGGGTTATTAAAGGGCGATGAGTTAAATGAGTCAAATTTAGATCCAAGTGTGCAAGATGGCAGAATGGGTGTGGCAAGTGGCTCAAGTACTGGCAGTACAGACTCTATCCTTGACATGGCAAAGCTAGTTTTGGACATGGATAGCGGCTTTAACGCAAATACCTACATAAAAATGATGCCTCACACCACAGCGGCAAATATCGCGCTTTTTTACTCGCTAAAAGGACGTATAATCCCGACGTCATCGGCCTGCACGAGCGGCTCGCACGCCATTGGCTACGCATACGAGAGCATAAAAAATGGTAGCATAGATATGATGCTAGCTGGCGGGGCTGAGGAGCTTTGTGTGAGCGAGGCATACGTCTTTGACAAGCTTTACGCGACTAGTGTAAAAAATAGCACACCAAATTTGAGCCCAACGCCGTTTGAAAAAGATAGAGATGGCTTGGTGCTTGGCGAGGGAGCTGGATTTTTGTTACTTGAAAGTGAAGAGAGTGCATTAAAAAGAGGAGCTAAAATTTACGCTGAGGTCGTTGGCTTTGGCTCAACGTGTGATGGCACACACATCACTAGACCACAAAGTGCCACGATGAGAGCGGCGATGAGCTTAGCTCTTCGTGACGCAAAACTAGAACCAAAAAGCGTAGGTTACGTAAATGCTCATGCGACTGCGACAAAGCATGGCGACATAGCTGAGAGTATCGCTACAAACGAGCTTTTTGGAGAGGATATCGCCATTAGCTCGCTTAAAAGCTATCTTGGCCATACGCTTGGCGCTTGTGGAGGGCTAGAAGCGATCGCCTCTATTATGATGATGAGAGAAGAGCTGTTTTTCCCAACTATAAATTTAAACGTGATCGATCCCGAGTGTGCAAAGCTAAACTATTTAAAAGAGCCAACTCCGATAAAAACGGACTTTGTTATGAGCAATAACTTTGCATTTGGTGGTGTAAATACATCTTTGATATTTAAAAGAGTTAAAAACATTTTTTAAAAAGGATAAATATGAAAAAATTAGTTTCATTAGTTGCCATTTTGGCATTTGCTACAAGCCTTAATGCAAGAGATGATGTGAAATATCACTCACTTGATTTTCTAAATGGTCCAAAAGCTAAAAATTTCTTACTTCCAAATGTAAGTATAAGCTTTGGCACAGGCTATAGCGGACAGGTAATTGTAAAAGACCTAACATCAAATAAAAAGACAAATGGTTTTAATAAAAGTGATGAAGAGGCATGCCAAATCGCACTTCTTTCGGCCTTAAAGACTTTCCAAGAAAGAGCATTAAAAGAAGGTGGCACAAAGGTTGTAAATCTAACTGGTTATTACAAAAAACAGCCATTTAACTCAAAAACTCAGTTTCAGTGCGGAAGCGGTGCTTTGATGTCTGGCGTTACTCTAAAAGGTGATATCGCGAAATAATGAAATTTCAAGTTGATTTTTTTGATGCGATAGCTTATGGCGATGTCGGCGAGGATCTGGCTAGATACAAAAAAGAATTTGATCTAGCAAAAATTCCACCGATTCAAAGAAGAAGGCTAAGTAGTGCTGCAAAGTGCGCTTTTAGCTTGCTTAGTGGCTTTAATAAGCTTGATATGCCAGTTATTTTTAGCTCATATGAAGGAGAGATAAATCGCTGCTTTGAGCTAGAGACTACACTGGCAAAAGCTGAGCCAGTTTCGCCTACTTCGTTTTCACTTTCGGTGCATAATGCTATCTCGTCACTTCTTAGTATAGAAGCTAAAAATCACAATGAAATTTTAGCCATTTCCTCTTTTAGTCCAGTCGAAGATGCGCTGCAAGCTGCGTTTTTAAGGCTAAATGACGGATATGAAAAGGTGCTAATACTTGCCTATCATGAGTCGATAAAGCAGAGTTATTTTGATGAGAAAAAACCGTCATTTATGCTCGCTCTTATTGTCTCAAAGGCAAAAAATGAGAGAGTTTTAACTCTAAAAAGAGCTAAAAAAGAAAAAGAAATTTGCGGGAATTTATTAAAAAGCTTTATTGTAAATTTTGATCCAAAAATATCAAAAAGCTGGCAAAGTTGTAGTTATTCTTCATCTTGGAATTTTAGCTATGAGCCTTAAAATTTTAAGAACCGGATCTTTCTTTTTATTTTTTGCGATTATTTGCATAAGTGGAGATTTACTGCTTGTGCCAGTAGTACTTTTGGGGCTAAATAAATTTAATTTTGTGCAAAATTTATGCCGTGATCTAGTTAGAATTTCTTGGGGATTTTTTATAAAAGTTGTTAAAAATTGTGGGTGTCTGGACTATAAATTTGAGTTTAACGAGTTAAATAGCGGATCAAATTTAGTTATAGCAAATCACCCTTCGCTTCTTGATGTGGTCTTCTTGGTTTCAAAATTTAAAAGAATAAACTGCATCGTAAAGGGTGAGCTTGGCAAAAATATATTTTTATTTGCAGCTATTAGGGCTTGCAACTACATACCAAACACAAATAACGAGGAATTTTTACAAAAAAGCGTAGATGTTTTAAAAGGTGGTGAAAATTTATTAATTTTCCCAGAAGGCACACGTACGAAAGATGAAATTATTTTTCATAAGGCAGCAGCTTACATAGGCGTAAAAGGCGCTAAAAATATTGTATGCATTGGTATCAATATGCACCCAAGAAGCCTTAGAAAAAATGAACCATGGTACAAAATACCAGATGAAAAGATAAAATATCATTTTAAAGAGATGAAAAATTTTGATGTTGATATGTTTTTAAAGGATAGGCCAAGCCCCGTGAGAGCTAGGGCAATGCATGATGAGATAAGTAAAATTTATAAGGAGGAATTTGGTGAAAGAGCTAGTTAATGATATAAAAGAGTTGATCATCACAAGCTTAAATTTAGAGGATATGAAGCCAAGCGATATTGATGAGAATGCGCCACTTTTTAATGATGGACTTGGTCTTGATAGCGTCGATGCTTTAGAGCTTGGACTTGCGGTGCAGAAAAAATATGGCCTCGTGCTTGACTCAAAGAGCGCAAATCTAAAAGAGATATTTTTTAGCGTATCTTCTCTTGCAAAATACATTTACGAAAATAGGAAATAACTATGAGTGAAAAAGAAATTTTTGAAATTTTAAAGAAAGCCTTGATCGATCTTTTTGAGATAGATGAGAGCAAGATAAAGCCAGAGACTAGGATATATGAGGATTTGCAGATCGATAGCATCGACGCTATTGACATGATTGATTACATCAAACGTCAAACTGGGCATAGGCTGATGCCAGAGGATTTTAAAAACGTAAAAACGCTTGATGATATCGTAAAAGCTGTAGCAAAGAAATTTGAAGCATAAAATAGTAAACCTAGTTCTAATTTTAGTAAGCATTGCTTATCCTTTAGTGCTATTTTTTTGGCAAGAAAACGCCACTTTGATATTTGGTGTTTTATGTGTGCTTTGGGGGCTTAGAGCCTATTTTGAAAGTGGTAAAAAAAGACAGGTTTGCTTAGCGGCTGGGATGTTTTTCGCCATTTGCGCTATTTTTAGAAGCGTAAATTTAGCACTTTTATACCCAAGTATCGTAAGCCTTGGCTTTTTGGCGATCTTTTTTTACAGCTTAAAGGGCGAGGCTGTTATAACCAAAATCGCTAGATTAAAAGAGAAAAATATAGATGAAAAGGTCGTTAGCTATACAAGAGGGTTAACAAAAATTTGGTGCTTGTTTTTTGTATTTAATGCGGTTTTAGCATTTATTTTATCGTGCTTTGAAAATAAATTTTATTGGAGTATTT
Source organism: Campylobacter concisus (assembly GCF_003049705.1). Lineage (NCBI taxonomy): Bacteria > Pseudomonadati > Campylobacterota > Epsilonproteobacteria > Campylobacterales > Campylobacteraceae > Campylobacter > Campylobacter concisus. Next base: position 237,898 of record NZ_PIRF01000004.1, on the reverse strand, counting down.
ACTGCTCCTTTGTTTCTTATATTTTGATGGGATTTTTGTTTTTTGGAGAAATTTTATATCGTAAAGTTTTTATTTTAAAGAGGAAAAATGGAGTTTGAAAATAGTCTAAAAGAGTTTAAATTTGTTAATATTGATAAAAATTTATACTCACAAGTTGGTATTTTTGGGGCAAATTTAAAAGAGTATGGCGTGAGTGAGATAGAGATCCATCTAAGTGAAACTTTTGACTTTTGTGTCGCCTTTTTTGGAGCACTTGCGATCGGTGTGAGACCGATTTTGCTTGCAAAGCCTATTTTTAGTAGTGATAAATTTAATATCAATGATGAAAATTTCAAGAATTTTTTGACTCCAGTCAGAAATATGGAGCCAAAATTTAATCTAAATTCTACTTTTTTTCTTCAGACTTCGGGCTCGACTGGAAATAGCAAAAATATCCCAAAAAGACTTGGTGCGATGATAGAAGAAGGGCTATTTTTAAAAGAAGAACTTGGATTTAATGAAAGCGATACATTTTTTTCAAGCGTTTCGCATCAGCATATGTTTGGCCTTACTTTTAAGGTATTTTTACCCATCATCTCTGGTGCAAAGGCCGTTAGCAAGGAGCTAAATTATCCAGAGGCGATCTTTGAGCTTGATCTTTCAAATTTAAGCTTTGTAACAAGCCCAGTTTTGCTTCAAACGCTAGTTTCTAGCCCAAGAGCAGCTGAAATTTCAGGGCTAAAAAACATCATCTGTGCCGGCTCAGCTCTAAAGAGTGAGCTAAGAGCTAGTATAGCAAAACTAAGCAGCGCGCGCATCATCGACATCTATGGCAGCACCGAAACTGGTGTAGTAGCTAGAAATTTAGGCGAAGAGCTTTTACTTTTTAGCAAGGTAAAAGCTGCTTTAAACGAGGACGAGGCGTTAAATGTGAGCTCGCCTTGGTGCGAGTTTTTTCAAACTAGCGACTGGGCGGAGATAAAGGGCAACAGACTCACGCTAAAGGGTAGGATCGATAGGATAGTCAAGCTAAATGACAAAAGGGTCAATCTAATAAGCATCGAAAATAAGATGCTTGAAAGCGGTCTTTTAAAAGACTGCTACTGCGATACGCATCCAAAATTTAAGCGCCTAGCCGCACTTTTAGAGCTTAGTGAAGAGGGCGTGAAGCTCTTTAGAAATAGCGGTAAAAAGGGCGTTGTAGCAAGGCTAAATGAGCTTTTAAGGCCTGAGTTTAAAAATAGTGTTAGGTATTTTAAAATCGTTAGCTCACTTTGTAAAAACGCGCAAGGGAAATTTCTAAAGGCAAATTTTAAAGAGCTTTTAGAAAAGAGTGAGGAGCTTTCTTGGGAGAAAAGTAGCGAGGAGGGCGTTTATAAATTTAAGACAAAGCTTAGCCTAGCACTTAGTATTTTTATGGAGCATTTTCCAAATTTACCACTGCTACCTGGCTTTGTGCAGCTTGATTTTGTATTTAAATTTGCAAGAGAGCTTGGCGCAGAAATAGGCGATCAGTGTGTGGTGGAGAATTTGAAATTTTTAAAATTTGTAAGGCCAAATGACGAGCTTTGTATAGAAATTTCGCAAAAAGATGGGAAGGTTTACTTTGAGATATTTTGTAATGGCACTAGAAGCAGCGTTGGCAGGATAAAGCTGGGCTTATGAAGACGCTCTTTCTCATACCATTTTACAATCATCCAGAAAAGATCAAAGCTCTTTGTGAGGCGCTTGCAAGATATAATCTACACATTTTAATAGTTGATGACGGTTCAAACAAGGTTTCAAAAAAAGCCTTGGAAAATTTAAGCGAATTTGGTGTAGAAATTTTGACAAGAACCCAAAATGGTGGCAAGGGCGCTGCGCTAAAAGATGGCTTTAGACACGCTGTGCAAAATGGCTACACGCATGCATTTCAGATCGACGCTGACTTTCAGCACGACATAAGCGAAGTGGCTGAGTTTTTAGAGCTTAGCAGAAAGTATCCACACGATATGATAATGGCTGATCCGATTTATGGCGAGGACGCACCAAAGTCGAGATTTTATGGTAGAAAGATCACAAATTTTTGGGTCAAGGTAAACACATTTAGCACCGACATAAAAGATGCGATGTGTGGCTTTAGAATTTATCCGCTAAAAGAGCTTGAGAGCGCGATCGCTCATAGTGGTTCAAATAGGATGGAATTTGATATGGAAATCCTTGTAAATGCTGTGAGAGCAGGCATTGGACTAAGATGGATACCATTAAAAGTAAGATATGAAAAAGGTGGCGTTTCGCACTTTAAAATGCTAAAAGATAATGTGTTAATAAGCCTTATACATGCAAAATATTTTTTTAGTTTGGTTCCATTTTTGCTAGGTAAAGCCTTTAAAGGACAAAAATATGCATGGTGGCAAAAAGGCGAAAGATCAAATGAATTTTTCTTAAGGGTAAGCTTATTCTTAACTAAGAATTTGCCTATTTTTCTTATAAAACCTATCGTTATGATCGTCGTTTATTTTTATTATATTTTTTCAAAAATAGAGAGAAAAAATATAAGAGAATTTTTGCAAAATGTAGAGAAATTTAGTGGTAAAAAGCCGGCTACTGGTGTTTTTGGAAATTTTTATGAATTTGGTATTGCGATTTGCGATAAATTTCGCATCTGGCAAAATGGTGTGCTCGAAAATGAGCTAGATATTGACGAACTTATGTGGATAAAAGAAGAGTTTGAGGCATCAAAGCGTGGTAGGATCTTGCTAACAAGCCATCTAGGAAATGTAGAAATTTGCAAGACACTTTCGCTTAAATCGCCAAGTTTTCGTATGATCATCTTGGTTTATAGCAAGGGAAATGAAAATTTTTATAAAATTTTAGAGCAGATAAGTAAGGGGCAGATTAGATTAATAAGCGTAGAAAACCTCGATGCAGCAGCTATGCTTGAGCTAAAAGAGGCGGTAGAAAACGGCGTAAATATCGGCATAATGGGCGATAGAACTCCGGTAAATGGCGATAAATTTGTTGAGGTTAGCTTTCTTGGCAAGATGGCTAAATTTAACTATGGCCCATACTTACTAGCTGGCATTTTGGGTGTAAAAATGAGCACGCTTTGGTGCGTAAAAAATGGCGATAAATTTAGCATCGAGCTAAGCGATATCGCAGATGAGATAAAACTAGGTCGTGACCGCAAGGCAATCGTCATGCCATACGTGCAAAGCTATGTAAAACAGCTCGAGGATCACGCTTGCAAGAACCCATCGCAGTGGTTTAATTTTTTTGATTTTTGGAGATGAGAGTGAAAATTTCACACGTTAGCACATTTAAAGTGGCGTTTTTTGATGTTGATAGCATGGAAGTGATGTGGCATGGTAACTACGTCAAGTACCTAGAAATGGCGCGCTGCGAGCTACTTGACAAGCTAGGGTACAACTACATTGCAATGAAAAAAGATGGTTACGCCTTTCCTATCGTAAAGCTTGACGTAAAATACGTGCGCCCAGCCTTTTTTAACGACGTCATAAAGGTCACGACGACGCTTAGCGAGTGCGAAACGTTTTTAAAATTTCACTATCTTATAGAAAATGAAAAGGGCGAAAAATTAAGCGAGGCAAATACCGCGCAAGCTGTCATCGAGATGAAGAGCTTACAAACTTGCTTTGAGATGCCTGAGGCGCTAAAAAAAGCGATTGAAGCTTACACGAAAAGGGAAAATTTATGAAAAAAATAACTCTTTTTTTAGCCATTTTTATATCTTGCTTTGGCTATGAGCTAGGTGAGCTTAAAAATATAGTAAAAACAGATGGAGTAAGCGGAAATTTCACGCAGACAAAGAGCCTGGCTGGATTTAACAAAAGCATAAAAAGCTCTGGTGAGTTTAGGCTTGAAAAGGGCGGTCTTTACTGGGATACGCTAGAGCCAGTCGTCTCAAAGGTTTTTATAAATAAAGATGGCATTTTTAAAAACAAAAATGGCAAGCTTGAAAAAACAAGTGCAAATTTTGATGAAAAGCTATTTCTTGCTATCATAAGCCTTGATGAAAACGAGCTTAGAAAAGAATTTGATATAAAAACAAGTGGTAGCCTAAAAGAGTGGAGCATAGAGCTAAACCCTAAAAATTTACTCTTCAAACAAATTTTTAAATCCATAAAGATAAGTGGCGACGAGGTGGTAAAAAAGATCGAGCTTGACGAGGTAAGCGGGGATAAAACGATAAATGAGTTTAGTCTAAAATGAAAAAACTAGCCACGATTTTGGCTTTTGTCTTTGTTTTTTTAGCCTCGCTTTGCTACTCACTTGCAAGCCTAAAAAACGTACAAACCGACATCTTTTCACTGATAAATTTCAAGGACGCCAAAGAGGCAAAGGTGCTAAAAGAGGTGCAAGATGAGATGGTGTCAAATTTTTTAGTGCTGGTAAATTCTAAAGAGCTGGCTAAAAATGTGCAAAGCTTAGCTCTTAAAAGCTCGCTTTTTAAGAGCTTTGAGGCGAACATTGACGTAAATTTAAATGATATAAAAAACGACATCAACCGCTCAAAGATCGCGCTTTTAAGTAGGGCTGATCTAGAGCTTTTAAAAAGCGATAAAAACGCTTTTTTCCAAAAACGTGCGGAGAAAATTTTTAATAGCTTTAGCTTTAGACTTTTAAATGTAAAAGATGATTTTTTCTCGCTAAGTAGTGGTTTTAGTGCAAAAAATGGCAATGTGAGCTTAAATTTAGCAGATCTAATGCTTGAGGTAAAGGACGGAGAGAAGAGCTTTTTCTTACTAAAAGGTGAGCTAAAAGAGGGAGCTGCGAGCGAGGGGCTAATAAAATTTTACAACGAGTTACAAGCGCTTAAAGTTGGACAAAACGAGCTTTTCGTGCACTCAAGTGCCCTCTATCAGGCATTTTCAAAGCAAAAAAACGAGAGCGAGAGCCTTTATATGAGCGTGGTCTCGCTTAGTTTGACCGCTATATTTTTGATGCTTGCTTTTAGAAATTTGCGAATTTTTTATGTGATATTTATCGCTACATTTGGCTTTAGCGTGGCATTTGCAGGCACTTTGCTATGCCTTGGTGAGCTAAATATCCTTACTATTTTAATAAGCACAAGCCTCATTGGACTCATGTTTGACTATGTCTTGCACTGGCTTAGCAAAAACGAGGGCGAAGCTATTAGAGCTAGCAGCATAAAAAATATGCTAAAAATTTTCTTGCTAGGCCTTTTTATCACGCTTAGTGGCTATCTAGCTTTTACATTTTCTGATCTTAGGCTACTTAAAGAAGTGGCACTCTTTTCGGCATTTGCGCTCGTTGCTGCGTTTTTGGCTAGCTATTTTTTCATGCCTTTAGTCTTTGAAGGGGTGAAATTTTATAGATCAAAGGTTTTTGATGCGTTTTTAACTAAATTTTGTGATCTCTTAGACGTGGCTACAAGGCATTTGGGGGTTAAATTTCTAGCTATCTCACTTATTTTGCTAGCTGTTTTTCTTGGTTTTGATCTTAAAAATTTATCAAAAAGCGAAAACGTAAAAGACTACTCAAATATACCAAAGAGCCTGCTAGCGGACTCTTCTTATATCTTAAGTCTAACTGGCAACAACCAAAACACGATGATAGTGACAAGATCAAGAGGTGACATTTTAGGAAGCGAAAAAAGCCTTTTAGACGAGCTAAAAAAGAGAAATTTGATAAAAGATGAGAGCTCGCTAAGTGATATGTTTTTAAGTAAAAGCGAGCAGGATGAGCTAAAAGAGGCGTTTAAAAAGGCGCTTGACGATGAGCAAATTTACGTGATTTATGAGAGATTTGGCTTTAGCAAGGATGAGATACGAAGCGAAATTTTAAAGGTTTTGAGCGAAAAAGAGCTTGGCGTGAGTGAAATTTTGGCTCTAAAATCAATGAAGGATTTTAAGAAATTTATGCTTGATGAAAATGTAAGTGTGGCTTACGCGAGCGGCTTTGTAAAAAGGGTGGCAAGTGATGAGGTGCTGGAACGCCACAAAGCTTTTAGCCTAAATTTTGCTGACTCGCTAAATGAGAGCCTAACTCAGGCAAAAGAGCTTGCTCTAAAGCTAAAAATAGCAGCGCTTGTGATCGCCTTTTTACTGCTATGGGTTTATTTTAGTGCGCTTATTTCGGCACTTGTGATGGGTATCATCATCTTTGGCGTGCTTCTTACGCTCTTTATTTTTGCTATTTTTGGCATAAATTTAAGCATTTTTGGCGTCTTTGGGCTCATCCTTGCAAGCGCTGTGGGGATTGACTACATGATATTTGCGCTAAATGAGAGTCTTAGCGAAAAAGAGCGAATTTATGGGATATTTTGCGCATTTATCACGAGTTTTATCTCGTTTTTTACGCTATCTTTTAGTCAGACTGCCGCTCTTAGCGTATTTGGATTAAGCGTTAGCCTTTGCGTGCTGATATATGGGCTATGTGCTAGCGTTTTATCTTGTAAAAATATAAAAATTTAGTTTGATTTTTAGACTCCAAGCAGCTTGTCTAGTTTATGGTTTTTGGCAAAAATTTTATTAATGGCTAGTTTTGCCTATGTCTGCATTTTATTTGCCTTGTTCTGGACGTTTGAGGCTGAAATGAGATCAAATTTATACGGCAGCTTAAATAGCGATTTGTCTAGCTTTTTGCAAACACTGCCCTTTTTGAAAGCTTTATTTTCCGCTTTCAAAAATACACTTATGACTTACCAAATTTGCACGGCATGAGGCGCCGTAAGCTCGCATAAATTTGGCATAAGAGCTAAACTCACCACTGTTAATCTCGCTTATAAATTTATCTAACCCTCGCTCTTACTATTTTGCGGGATATTACCTTCGCTAAGGTCTATGAGGTCATCCACATAGATGACATAGTCGCGTATTTTATGAGCTCTTGTCTATCTTTTGTGACAACTTCTTTACTCTCTTTATTGGCATATCCACCAAAATTTTGCGCCAATGTATCCAAAGGCGAGTTATACTTGCTTTTATTTCGCCCGGCTACATCTTGGTGTCAAATGCAAATAACGCAATAATGGTGAGTGGTAAAAATTTTTAAGCATTTTTAGCTTCCTAAATTTGGCTCTTTTGATCTTTTAGTATAAAAATTTTTGGCTAGCTAAATCGCACAAGATTTTAAAGACAAATTTTTAAGCAAAAAATATCTCACTTTTTAAGCGAAGTAGGCATAGATACGCACTTAGCACGCTTTGCTCTCTAATGTAGTTGCGATCTCCTTTTAAAAGAAGTCTCTCAATCTCGATGTTACCGTCTTTATCTCCGGCTGCGACGTAGACCGTGCCAACTAGCTTGCTGGCTGTGCCACCACCTGGTCCAGCGATACCGCTAATCGCAAGCACAAAGTCCGCATTTGTCGTGCTTAGCGTGCCTTTTACCATCGCTTTTACGCAAGGCTCGCTCACAGCTCCGTAAGTATCTAAAATTTCATCCTCGATGCCCAGCCACTCGTGCTTTATGTAATTTGCATAAGTTACTAACGAGCCATCAAAGCTAGCTGAGATGCCGCCATATCTTGCAAATTTAGCCGCTGCAAGCCCAGCCGTGCAAGACTCAGCAAATGAAATTTTAAGACCCTTTTGCATGAGCTTTTTTGCTACAAATTTGATCACATCTTTTTGCGGGATAAATTTTTGCGAAAATAGCGTTTTCACCCCTTGTAAAAAGCTCTCGATCTGGCCAAATTTATTGCTTTTTGCCCTTACTAGTATCAAATTTGGCAGGATCTGCGCAAGGGTTATATCGACCTCGTAAGTTTTAGCAAGTGGCAGCATAAGGATCTTCGCGCTATCTGCGTCGATGTCTATTAGATGAAAGTAACTAAAATCAGGCTCATAGTCGGTTAGAAACTCGCCTAGCTCTTCATTTGGATTAGCTTTTATGAGATTTATCTGGGCGTTATTTAGGCTGGCTAAAAAGCTATTTTTTGAGTAGTCTAAGCTATCTTTAAGCGCAAGTGTCGTGCTATCTTTTAGCTCAAGTGAGCCCCCAGTTAGCGTCGCTACGATCTTTGCGGCGATGGCAAAATTTTCATCCGAGCCAAAAATGCTTACAAAGTCGTAATCTTTTGATAAATTTTCGATGATAAAAGGCAGCTCTTTGCTATTTTTTGGAGCAAAACTGACCACTCCAAGCTCGCCAAAATGATCCTCGTAACTTTGAAAAATGTAGTTTAGAAATTCTCTATTTATCTCAAGATCTTCGCCTATTATCAAGATACTTTGTCTCATTTTTAAGCTCCTTTTTTTGCCTCATTATACTATTTTTCAGTGTGATTTAACCAGCACAGGTGTAAAATTAGCAAATTTTTAAAATCAAGGTAAAAAATGGACTACAAAGAGACACTTTTACTCCCAGAGACAAATTTCCCGATGCGCGGAAATCTCCCACAAAATGAACCACAAAGACTAAAATCATGGTACGAAGAGCGCAAGGTTTATGAAAAAATGAAGAAAAATCGCCAAAAAGCGGTTAAAAACTTCAACATCCACGACGGCCCTCCGTATGCAAACGGCCACCTACACATCGGCCACGCGTTAAATAAAATTTTAAAAGATATCATTACAAAAACGCACTATTTTTATGGCGAAAACGTCCGCTATGTGCCAGGCTGGGACTGTCATGGCTTGCCTATCGAGCAGCAAGTCGAAGTAAAGCTTGGCGATAAGAAAAAAGAGCTTAGCAAGGTCGAGATTAGGGAGCTTTGCAGGCAGCACGCGAGAGAATTTATAGACATTCAAAGAAATGAATTTAAAAGCCTTGGCATCATCGGCGACTTTGAAAATCCATATATGACGATGAAATTTGAGTTTGAGGCTGACATCTACAAAGCGCTTTGCGAGATCGCTAAAAAGGGGCTTTTGGTTGAAAGAAGTAAGCCAGTTTATTGGAGTTGGGCGGCTAGATCGGCGCTAGCTGAAGCCGAGGTCGAGTACGAGGAGAAAGAGGACTACTCTATTTACGTAGCCTTTGACCTTGACGGCGATGCGCTAGAAAAGCTTGGCGTAAAAGAGGCAAGCGCTGTCATCTGGACGACCACGCCTTGGACACTTCCAGCAAACCAAGCTATAAGTCTAAATCCAGATGAAATTTACGTGCTAACAGCTGAAAATTTGATCTTTGCAAAGCCACTACTTGAAAGCGTTATACAAAACGGCCTAAGCAAGGGCGAGATCAAAAAAGAGTTTAAATCAAACCTGCTTGAAAACACTCACGCTATAAATCCGCTAAATGGCAGAAAGTCGCTATTTTTACTAGGCGATCACGTTATGATGGATGGGGGTACAGGACTTGTTCATACAGCTCCAGGACACGGCGAGGACGACTACTACGTCTGTTTGAAGTATGGCTTTAGCGAAATTTTGATGCCAGTTGATGATGGTGGCTGCTACGATGAGAGCCTAAAGCATCACGGACTATTTAGAAGCGACGTGGTAGACGAGTTTGTCGGCATGCATATCTTTAAAGCAAATGAGAAAATTTTAGAGCTACTTGGCAAAAGCTTGCTTAGCGTCTCTAAATTTAGACACTCTTATCCATTTTGCTGGAGAACGCATAAGCCTGTTATTTATAGAGCCACAAAGCAGTGGTTTATAGCTATGGATGAGGCAAAACTAGGCGGAAAAACGCTTAGACAAACAGCGCTAAAAGAGCTTGAAAAGGTTAAATTCTACCCAAGTGTGGGCATAAAAAGAATAGGCTCTATGATAGAAAATCGCCCAGACTGGTGTATCTCTCGTCAGCGTGACTGGGGCGTGCCGATCGCGTTTTTCAGAGATAAAGCGACAAAAGAAGTTATATTTGATAGTGAAATTTTAGACCACATCGTGGCTATCTTTAAAGAAAAAGGCGCTGATGCGTGGTGGGCGCTAAGTATAGACGAGCTTTTACCAAAAGGCTCAAAATACAAAGCTGAAAATTTAGAAAAGGTGATGGACATCCTTGATGTTTGGTTTGATAGTGGCTCGACGTGGCATGCGGTCTTGCAAAGTGACAACTACGACGCTGGCAAATACCCTGCAAGCATGTATCTAGAGGGCTCAGACCAGCACCGCGGCTGGTTTCAAAGCTCGCTTCTAGTAAGCACAGCTATAAATTCTCACGCACCTTACGAGAGTATCCTAACTCACGGCTTTACAGTCGATGCTAAGGGCGAGAAGATGAGTAAGAGCAAGGGCAACGTCATCGCTCCACAAGACGTAGCCAAAACTCACGGCGTAGAAATTTTACGCCTTTGGGTTGGCATGAGTGATTACTCAAGTGACCTAAAAATAAGCGAAGATATATTAAAGCAAATAAGCGAGCAATACCGCAAAATTCGTAACACGATCCGCTTTTTACTAGCAAACGTAAATGATCTTGAGAGCCTAAATACAGAGTTTAATATCCTTGATAAGTGGATCTTAGCACGTGCTAAAAAGGTCTTTGACGATGCGAGCGCTTGCTTTAAAAATTACGACTTTTCAAAGGGCTTTAACATCCTTTTAAATTTCCTATCAGCCGATCTTAGTGGCGTATATCTTGACGTTTGCAAAGATAGACTTTACTGCGACGCAAAAGACGCCCCAAGAAGAAGATCAGCTCAAAGCGCGATGGCGATCATTACAAAGGCACTTTTACCACTCATTGCTCCAACGCTTACTTACACCGTCGATGAGGTGATGGATTATGCTCCAAAGATCATCAAAGGCGACGCAAAAGACGCGTTTGACTTAGTCTATGAGCCAATCATTTTTGATCTTAGCTTTGAAGATGAGCTACTTTTTGCCAGTAGGGAGAAATTTAACGAGATCGTGGACGTTCTTAAGAAGGACAAAAAGATAAAATCAACCCTAGAGCTAAGTCTAGAGACCACAAACCACAACACCACAAGCTACGACGAGCGCGAAGTGGCCGATCTTTACATGGTAAGCTCGGTTAGAGCTTATGATGATAGCGAGCCACTAGCCGAGTTTGAGCTTGAGGGTGATAAATTTAAGATCATAGCAAGCAACCTTCACAAATGCCCAAGATGCTGGAAATTTAACGCTAGCAAAGAAGATGCGCTATGCCCAAGATGTGAAGAGGTCATAAGTGCTAAGTGAGCCAGTAAGCGCAACTATCATAGTCACAACGATCGCTGCGGTGGTCGTTGTTAGCTTGTTTGGCATATTTTTGGTTAATAAATTTAAAGGATAAAAATAGTGGTAATTTTAAAAGAAGCTTTGAAATTTTCAGCTGAGGAGATAAAAAATTTAAGAGCCGAGCTTGAGGCAAAGATCATAAAAGAAAAAGAGCTTGGCGCTTATGTCGAGCAGCTAGCAAATTTAGAGATCGCAAAACTAGGCGAGGGCGTGCCCATCGCTATAAAAGACAACATCCAGGTAAAAGGCTGGAATGTAACAAGTGCCTCAAAAATTTTACAAGGCTACGTAGCACCATATAACGCAACTGTCATTGAGAAGCTACTTAGCAAAAATTTAGCTCCATTTGGCCGCACAAATATGGACGAATTTGCGATGGGAAGCACGACTGAGAGCTCATTTTACGGCAAAACACTAAACCCACTAAATCACGCTCACGTCCCAGGTGGCAGTAGCGGTGGCTCGGCAGCAGCAGTTGCAGCTGGCCTTGCAGTAGCCGCACTTGGTAGCGACACTGGTGGCTCGATCCGCCAGCCAGCGGCATTTTGCGGATGTGTGGGACTTAAGCCAACTTATGGCAGAGTGAGCAGATATGGCCTTGGCGCCTACTCAAGCAGCCTTGATCAGATAGGACCTATCGCTCAAAACGTAGAAGACGCTGCCATTTTATATGACGCTATCGCTGGACACGATCCAAAAGATAGCACGAGCGCAGATGTGCCATTTGTGAGCGTTAGCGACAAGATAGATGGCAATAAAAAGCTAAAAATTTGCGTCATCAAAAACTACGTCGAAAACGCAAGCGAGCAGACAAAAGCTGCTTTAAATTTAGCCATCGAGAAGCTAAAATCACACGGACACAGCGTAACTTACACAAATTTTGAAGACTCAAAATATGACGTCGCTGCCTACTACATCATCGCAACCGCAGAAGCAAGCGCAAATTTAAGCCGCTACGATGGCGTGAGATACGGCAGACGCGCAGATGCTAAAAATTTAAAAGAGCTATATGTAAATTCACGCTCAGAGGGCTTTGGCGAAGAGGTAAAAAGAAGAATCTTACTTGGTACATTTGTGCTAAGTAGCGGATACTACGATGCTTATTACATCAAAGCTCAAAAAGCAAGAGCGCATATAAAAGCTCAGTACGAGAGAATTTTAGAAGAAAACGACCTTATTTTTATGCCAGTTGCTCCAAGTACAGCTTATAAATTTGGAGCACACAGCGATCCGCTTCAAGCCTATCTAAGCGATATCTACACGATCAGCGTAAATTTAGCAGGCCTACCAGCTATCTCTGTGCCAGTTGGCAAAGATGATCAAAATTTAAACGTGAGCGCCCAGCTCATCGCAAAAGCGTGGGACGAACAGACCTTGATAAATGGTGCTAAGAGCCTAGAAAATTTAATAAAAGGATAAAAATATGAAGATAGTAAAGAGAGCTTTAACATTTGAGGATGTGCTTCTTGTGCCGCAATACTCTGAAATTTTGCCAAAGCAAGTTGATGTAAAAACCAGGATCAGCAAAAACGTCACGCTAAATATCCCGATCGTCTCTGCTGCGATGGATACGGTGACTGAGCATAGAACTGCTATCATGATGGCAAGGCTCGGCGGTATCGGCGTCATCCACAAAAATATGGATGTCGAAAGCCAAGCAAAAGAGGTCAAACGCGTCAAAAAAAGCGAAAGTGGCGTCATCATCGATCCTATATTTATAAATCCAGAAGCGACCGTGGCTGAAGCTCTAAGCCTTATGTCAGATCTTCATATTTCAGGCGTTCCAGTCATCGACAAAGACCGCAAACTAATAGGAATTTTAACAAACCGCGACTTGAGATTTGAGACAAATATGAGCACTTTGGTAAAAGACCGCATGACAAAAGCACCGCTTATCACTGCACCAAAGGGCTGCACGCTTGATGATGCGGAGAAAATTTTCTCTCAAAATAGGGTTGAAAAGCTACCTATCGTCGATAAAGACGGCAGACTTGACGGCCTTATCACCATAAAAGATCTAAAAAAACGCAAAGAGTATCCAAATGCAAATAAAGACAGCTACGGCAGACTTCGCGTGGCTGCGGCTATTGGCGTGGGTCAGATAGAGCGTGCCAAGGCACTAGTTGATGCTGGCGTAGATGTCATCGTCATCGACTCAGCTCACGGCCACTCAAAGGGCATCATCGACACTTTAAAAGAGGTAAAAGCAAATTTCAAAGTCGATGTCGTAGCTGGCAATATCGCAAACCCAGCAGCTGTAAAAGACCTAGCAGAAGCAGGAGCTGACGGCATAAAAGTAGGCATCGGACCAGGATCTATTTGTACCACAAGGATCGTTGCTGGCGTTGGCGTGCCTCAAATTTCAGCTATCGATGACTGCGCAAGCGAAGCAGCGAAATACGGTATCCCAGTTATCGCAGATGGTGGTTTAAAATACTCAGGCGACGTGGCAAAAGCTCTTGCTGCAGGTGCAGCTTGCGTTATGGCTGGTAGCTTGCTTGCAGGTTGCGAGGAGAGCCCAGGCGAGCTTATAACATTCCAAGGTCGTCAGTATAAAGTATATCGCGGCATGGGATCGATCGGTGCTATGACAAAGGGTAGTTCTGACCGCTACTTCCAAGAGGGCACCGCTCAAGACAAGCTTGTGCCTGAAGGCATCGAAGGCCGTGTGCCATTTGCTGGCAGCATAAAAGATGTGATACATCAGCTAATAGGCGGCCTAAGAAGCGCTATGGGTTATGTCGGCGCAAAAGATATCCCAACTCTTCAAGAAAGAGCTGAATTTGTCGAGATAACAAGCGCTGGACTAAAAGAGAGCCACGTCCACGACGTAGTTATCACTCACGAGGCACCAAACTACAAAGTTAATTAGTGTTAGACCTGCAAACTAGAACTATTAAATTTAACGAGCCACTCTATCTTGAGAGTGGCCGTATGCTATCAAATTTCAAGCTTATTTACGAGACTTACGGCACGCTAAATGCTGATAAAAGCAACGTTATCGTAATCTGTCACGCTCTAACTGGCTCACACCACGCTGCTGGCACCTACGCAGGCGATGAGAAAGCTGGCTGGTGGGACGGGCTAATAGGCAGCAAAAAGGCGGTCGATACGGATAAATTTTACGTCATCTGCGTAAATATCTTAGGCTCGTGCTTTGGCTCGACCTCGCCGCTAAGTGTTGATAGAAGTAGCGGCAAAGAGTATAGGCTAAATTTCCCAGTCCTTGCCATAAGCGACGTGGTAAAGGCGCAGATGAGGCTATTTAGCGAGCTTGGCATCACAAATGCAAGAGCCGTGATAGGCGGCAGTCTTGGCGGTATGCAAGCACTTTGCTACGCTATCGAGTTTCCAGAGTTTGCGCAAGATATCATAATGCTAGCAAGCACCTATCAGACGAAGCCTTGGGCGATAGCGTTTAATAAAATCGCCATCGAAGCCATTTTAAACGATGAAAATTTCAAAAACGGCGAATACGACGCAGAATTTATAAGAAAAAATGGTCTAAAAGGCATGGCTTACGGCAGGATGGCAGGTCATATCAGCTTTTTAAGCCCTGATAGCATGGATGAGAAATTCGGGCGAAACTATGTTGAGACAGACGGCCTTTATGAGCTTTCTGGGCGCTTTCAGGTGGATCGCTACATGGAGTACAACGGCTACAACTTTCCAAAGAGGTTTGATCCGCTAAGCTACCTATATATCGTAAAAATGATGAATATCTTTGACTGTACAAGGCACTATGACAATCTAAAAGACGCCCTTGCGCCGATAAAAGCAAACTTACATCTAATCGCTTTCAAAGGCGATCTACTCTTTCCGCCGTGCTGTATGAGAGAAATTTATGACACACTTTGCGAGATGGGGCGAGGAGAGAATACAAATTTCGTAGAGATAGATAGCAACTACGGCCACGACGCATTTTTGGTCGAAATAGAAAAATTTGATGGATATATAAAAAATATATTAAAAGGATAGAAAATGGAGCAAAAAGAGCAAAGCTTTGAAGAAAAATTAGCCCTAGCAGATAAAATTTTAAACGATCTAAACAAAGATGATGTGAGCTTAGAAAATAGCATAAAGCTGCACGAACAAGGCAAAAAGCTCTTAAATGAAGCAAGAGAAATTTTAGAAAATGCAAAACTTAGCATAAAGCAGGTGGACGATGAGTAGAATTTGTGCTCTTCAGCTACCAACTCAGCCTTTAAGTGAGGCAAGGCTTGATTATTATCTAAAAATTTGTGCGGACGAAAATGCAAGGCTGGTTGTGCTTGGCGAATATGTGCTAAATAGTTTTTTTAAAGAGCTCATTAGCATGCCAAAAAGCCTTATAAAAGAGCAAAGCGAGCGCAAAAAAGAGGCTCTTTTTGCAATGGCAAAAAAGTATGATCTAAATATCGTTGCACCCATTGTAAATCTAAAAGGTAAGGAAATTTTTAAAAGTCTAGCCAAATTTACCCCAACACAAGTAAAGCTATATGATCAGCAAATTCTCATGCCTTACGCTCACTGGAATGAGGCTAAATTCTTTAATAACACAAGCGATGAGCTAAATTTACCTATCTTTACATATGATAAATTTAAAGTAGGCGTTATGTTTGGCTATGAGGCACATTTTGACATTTGCTGGGCTTATATGAGCGCTAAAAAGGTAGATATTGTTCTAGTGCCAACGGCTTGCACATTTTTTTCTCAGGCGCGCTGGGAGGAGCTTTTAAAGGTTAGAGCCTTTACAAACAACGTCTATGTTCTCCGCGTAAACCGCGTAGGAAGCCACAAGAGCGATGATGCGCAGTGGAGTTTTTACGGCGATTCGATGCTTATTAATCCATTTGGTGAAGTTAAAAATAGGCTTGGTAAAAATGAAGAGATGATGATAGATGAGCTTAGCAAAAAGGAGCTTAGCGAGGCTAGAAGCACTTGGGGCTTTATGCAGATAGAGGCGAAATTTAAAAGATGAAGTGCTGTGCCTAGGTAGAAAAGAGCAAATTTAGCAAAAGTTATCACGATTGTGAGTTGAGTAATGTGCCATCACAACTATGATAATGATCGCTCTTTAAAGGAATTTTGGAGTGAAATTTGAAACGAAGTGACGTTGAGGGATATATAAAAGAGAAATTTGACGTTTTAGGTGAGCAAATTTTCCCAAAATATCCAAAATTTAGTGCCTTTCGTCACAAGAAAAATGAGAAGTGGTTTGCACTGCTTATGGAGATAAACGCTAGCAAGCTTGGGTTTAAAAGTGACGAGATTATAGAGGTTTTAAATCTAAAATGCAGCCCAGATCTAGCGATGATACTAGTTGATGAG
The DNA here is from genome assembly GCF_003049705.1 of Campylobacter concisus. NCBI lineage: Bacteria > Pseudomonadati > Campylobacterota > Epsilonproteobacteria > Campylobacterales > Campylobacteraceae > Campylobacter > Campylobacter concisus. Next base: position 221,511 of record NZ_PIRF01000004.1, on the reverse strand, counting down.
CAGCAAATTTTTAAGGCATATCACATGAATAAAAAGAACTGGATAAGTGTAAATTTAAACTCCAAAATCTCACAAAAAACCGTTTTTGACCTGATAGATGAAAGCTTTGAGCTAAGCAAATAAAAGCCATTTTTCAGCCTTAAATTTAGTAGTTTTTGTTAAAATCACGAAAAACTTAAGGATAAAATTTGCAAGAGCTAAACAACGAGATCAAAAAAGTCCATTTCATAGGCATCGGCGGCATCGGTATCTCAGCCATCGCTAGATTTTTACACGAAAAAGGCCACAAGATAAGCGGCAGCGACATCAAAGAGAGTAAGACGACGCTAGAGCTAAAAGATGAAGGCATCGAAGTCATCACGCCGCACTGCAAAGAGGCGATAAAAGACCAAGACTTTGTGGTCTACTCGGCCGCGATAAAAGAGGATAACATCGAGCTAGTGGAGGCCAGGAGAAAGGGCATAAAGTGCTTTTCTAGAAAAGAAATTTTGCCTTATGTGCTTGAGGATAAGTGCGTCTTTGCAGTAGCTGGCGCGCACGGTAAGAGCACGACTTCAGCGATGCTAGCAAGCCTAATCGAGGGCTCAGTGATCATTGGCGCCATATCAAAGCAGTTTGGTTCAAATATGCGCTACGCCAAAAGCGATAACGTCGTATTTGAGGCTGATGAGAGCGATTCGAGCTTTCTAAACTCAAACCCATATCTAGCCATCGTCACAAACGCAGAGCCAGAGCACATGGAGCACTACGATTATGATCTAGCTAAATTTTACGCAGCCTACAAGGGTTTTTTGGAGCGTGCGAAAGTTAGGGTGATAAATGCTGAGGATGAGTTTTTAAGCACGCTTAAGCTTGATGCGATCAGGCTTTACCCAAGCACCGACATCACGGAGCTTACAATGGTTGTAAGAGACTATCAGCCATACACCAGCTTTAATCTTAAAAATTTAGGCAAATTTGAAGCCTTTGGCATGGGTGAGCACATCGCCATAGACGCATCTTTAGCCATCCTTGCTGCGATGCATGAGACACCGCTTAAAGACATCAGAGAAAATTTACTAAATTTTAAAGGCATCAAAAAGCGTTTTGACATACTTAGCGCAAACAAAAATTTCGTCCTAATCGACGACTACGCGCACCATCCAACCGAGATAAAAGCAACGCTAAAATCAGTCTTTGAATACGCCAAAATTTTAGGTATAAACAGCGTCACAGCGATATTTCAGCCACACCGCTACACAAGACTTAGCACAAATTTACCTGGCTTTAAAGAGTGCTTTAAAGGCGTTGATGAGCTTGTCATTTTGCCAGTTTATGCAGCTGGAGAAAATCCGATTGAAGTTGATATGAAGAGTGAGTTTAGCGAGTATAACCCGATCTTTACAGACAAGGTCGAGAGGGTTGAAGAGGGCATAGAATTTACAGATGAATTTGGCGTGAAAAACCGCCTAAGTGATGGCATCGTAGTTGGCTTTGGAGCGGGCGATATCAGCGTGCAGCTAAGGGGCGGATATTAATGGATCTAAGCACTTTCAAGCTTCAAGATGAAAATGAAATTTTAAAAGAGATAAAAGAAAAAGAGCTTAGTGAAGAAGAAATTTCAAGCCTTATAAATTTAGGTAAAAAAGATATCTTGATCGCGCTTGCAAGGGAGCAAAAGCTAAGTAGCACTCAGATAAAAGAGATGCTGCCAAATGCCCCGTATATGGCTGTTTGCTTGCTGGTTGAAAAGCAAGATATCAGCGAGGTTAGGGCTGAAATTTTAGAAAAGATCAAGCCTCATGCTGAGCTTTACAAAGAGCTCATCGCAAAGTATAAAGGCGTGAAATGGTAAGAAATTTGATAATAATCGCCGGCGTGATGCTGCTTTTTGGAGCGATCTGGGCGATAAAAGATGAAAAGATCAGCAAAGGCGTAAAAGCGCTTGTTAGCGCGGTGCTTGTAGCGATCCTTGTTTGCGTCTATTTTTACGAGCAAAATTTATCAAAAAATGAGGACGCCATCTCAAAGCTAGTTAGCGATTTTAAACAGGGCAAAGTGCTAAAATGCGGCGAATACAACGTTAGCGCTGAGAAATTTAACTATGAATTTGGCACGGCTTCATTTTTAGCTAAAAGAGAATTTAGCGATCTTTCAGGCGTCATCGTGCCTATAAAAAGTTGTGAGCAATGACTGAAGAGATATTTTTAAAGCTAGATCTTGGCGAGTATCTGGATAAATTTAACTCCTTTTTAGCAAGGCAAAAACCGCTATTTTTACAAGGCGACAGCAAAATCCACTTTGAAAACATTAGCGAGCTTTCAAAGTATGATTTCAAGGCACCTGACGAGATAAAAGAGCTTGATGACGCGCTTATGAGACTTAGCAAGCAAGCAGTGCTTCACATCAGCGAAATTTACGAGTTTGCAAAGATCATTAAGTATTTTTCATATCTAAAAAAGCAAAAATTTGAAGGTAGGCTTGGCGAGTGGATCGCTAAAGTTGAAATCCCTGAAGCGATGAGCCATATGGCAAACAGCTTTGATGAAAATGGCGAGTTTAGCGACAGCGTTGATGAGAGATTTGCTGCGATAAAGCAGGCATTTAGCGAGAAAAAGCGCCAGATCGACGCTGAGCTTAAAAAGCTCATCTACTCAAAACACATCACGCCCTATCTAGTCGATACCCAGACGCACTACATCAACTCGCAAGAGGCACTTTTAGTGCGTGGTGGTTTTAATCACGCCCTAAAAGGCACCGTGATCGCTAGAAGCTCAGGCGGCTACTTCTACGTCGCACCTGCAAGCACTGAGCGCCTAAAAAAGGAGCAAAGCGAGCTGCTTGATAGAAAAGAGGAGATCATTTTTGAGCACTGCAAGAAATTTAGCTTGCAGATGAGCAAGAGCCTGCTTTTTTTGAAATTTATAAATAACGCTTTTGATCAGTTTGACGCATATCAGGCTCGTGTAAATTTGGCTAGGTCACGTGACTATGAGTTTGTTTTGCCAAATAGCTCGCATGTTATCAAGCTTGAGAAATTTGCCCATCCAGCGCTAAAAAACCCAAAGAGCGTGAGTGTGGATTTTAGTAAAAAAGTGCTTTTAATAACCGGCGTAAATGCTGGTGGTAAGTCGATGCTTTTAAAATCGATCATCTCAGCCACGCTTCTTGCAAAGTATCTGCTGCCTATGCGTATCGACGCAAACCGCTCAAGTATCGGCTCTTTTAAAGAATTTGACGCGATCATAGAAGATCCGCAAAGCGTGAAAAACGACATCTCGACCTTTGCTGGCAGGATGGTGCATTTTGCAAGGCTTTTTACTAAAAAATCTATCATCATAGGCATCGACGAGATCGAGCTTGGCACCGACTTTGAGGAGGCTGCGAGCTTGTATGGCGTCATGATAGAGCGCCTCATCACTCAAGATATCAAAATGATCATCACGACCCACCACAAGCGCCTTGCGATGTTGCTAGCTAAGAATCCAGAGGTTGAGCTAGTGGCGGCACTTTACGACGGGGTGGCTCAAAGGCCTAAATTTGAGTTTTTAAAAGGCACGATCGGCAAGTCTTACGCCTTTGAAACAGCGGCAAGATACGGCATATCTCAAAATCTAGTGGCTCAGGCAAAGAAAATTTACGGCGAAGATAAAGAGAATTTAAACGAGATCATCACAAAGACGCTAAATTTACAAACTAAGCTTAATGAGGGCATAAAAGAGGTCACGGCAAAAGAGGAGCGGCTGGAGCGCTTGCTTGAGGAGCAAAAAGAGCTAAAAGAGAAAAATGAGATTAAGCTAAATGCGACTATTTCGCGCCTAGAAAAAGAGTATTATGAAGCAATAAATGCGGCAAAAGCTGTTATAAATTTCAAAGACATTAAAGACAAGCAAAGAGCGCTAAACGTGGCAAATGAGAAAAAAGCTGCCATCGTTAAGCCTAAGAAAACTGAGCGCGAGAGCCTAAAAGTAGGCGATAGAGTGAAGTATGAAAATATAAAAGGCACGGTTTTAAGCATCTCTAAAAATGACGCTATGATCGAGTCAAATGGCATAAATTTACGTGTGCCACTTGAGCTTTTAAGAAAAAATGGCAACGAGGTAGTCTTACCTAAAAAAGGCGGCGTAAATTTAAGTGTCGATAAGCCAAAAACAGCCTCGCTCTCGCTTGATCTGCACGGCATGAGAGCTGACGAGGCGATAGCTAAGCTTGATAAATTTATCTCAGATAGTCTTGTTATGGGATTTGACGAGGTTAGCGTATTTCACGGTATCGGCACTGGCAAGCTTGCCTTTGCTGTCAAAAATTTCTTAAAAGAGCATCCAAGCGTGAAAGAATTTCACGATGCACCGGCAAATCAAGGCGGATATGGAGCTAAAATAGTCAGGCTTTAACTTCTTCCTAAAAGTTAAAATTTATTTTAAGGTTGATATAATCAGGGCAAGTACACAAAATAAGGGAAGTAACTTTTGAGTAACAAGGATGAGCAAACGGGCAAAAATCTACACATCACTAAAACGATTATAGGTTTAGTGTTTGTTTTGGGAAGTATTTTTTTAGTCGAAAACCTGGCAGTTTTTTATTTTAAATTTAATAATGCTTCTGCTGAAAATGGTTTTAATCTTCGAAAGAAAGTTGATTATTTGACATATCAATATGTTGATTATTTCAAAAATGTCAGCAAATATGATGTCGCAAATTTTCAATCTTACATTAACGATAGTGCTATGGGCGATGTCCTTTTATTAAAGGATGATAATAAAAATGGATACAAGGTCGTAGCGTCTTCAGATAAAAGAATAATAAATCAAGAATTTAACGACAAAAGCTGTGGAAATATCTTTGCTCATAATTTCCAAAAAGATTATTTTTGGGCAAAAATTTTGCCAGAAAATGCCGCTCAAGTTTGTATGTTTGTGCCAGTTGGAGAGTATATATTAGGCTTTAAAGGAAAGGTCGATCAACGTATTACTGGTACGCATGATGAGTACTTTTTTGAGTGGCTTTTAAATAATATGACTTTAACATTCATCTTAAGCCTCATTGGTGCAATAGTTGCTTTGTCTACTTGTATATGGTATGCGGTTAAATATATAAAAGAAAAAAATAACTATAACGCATTAAAAACAGATGCTAAAAAACAGATAGAAGAGCTTGGAGAAAAGCTTTATATCGATCCGATGACTGGACTTTTAAATAAAACAGCATTGGTGCGTGATATTAATAGCTATGAAAATCCTAAAGTAGTGCTTATAGATATTGATGATTTTGGTAAGATGAATGACTTTTACGGTAAATTTGCATGTGATCAGATTTTGGTAAAGATGGCTGATTTGATCAGTGAATTTGCCAAAAATGAGAATATGAAAGCTTACTGCATAGAAGCAGATAGGTTTGCTCTGGTAGAAGATAGTGATAGCTTTATCGATAGATATGAAGATATGGTTGAAGATTTGATAGAAATTTTTAAAGGTCGTATGCTAAGTATAGTCGATGAAGATGGTAGAGAGATAGAAGGTATCGAGATACATAGTACAATAGGCTTTGCTCTTGATAGTGACCAAACACTAAGAAAAGCAACAATAGCATTAAAAACAGCAAAAGAGCAAGATAAAGACTATGTTTGTTATTTCAAAGGGCTAAATCAAAAAGAGGAATATGCAACTCAAATAGAACGCTCTAAACTGATACAATACGCCACTATAAATAACAATATTGTTCCTTATTTTCAGCCGATAGTTAATGATCAAAAGGTACCTGTAAAATATGAATGTTTGATAAGACTTTTAGATAGAGGCGACGTTATATCACCAAATGTCTTTTTAGATATCTCAAAGCGCATTAAGCGTTATGCTGATCTTGAGAAACAACTCATTAAAAAGTGTTTTAAGCAGCTTGTAGAGGATAAGAATTTAGTACTTTCTATAAATTTAAGCAGTAGAGATATGATTGATGGTGATGTTAGCTCACTTGTTTTAAATTTATTGAACAAGCACAATGTTGCTGGTAGAGTAGTATTTGAGATCGTTGAAGATGAAGAGCTTAAAAATTTAGAGAGAGTTTCAAATTTTATCGAGCGTGTAAAAAGCATGGGCGCAAAGATCGCTATCGATGATTTTGGCTCAGGATATTCAAATTTTTCTTACATCATAAAGATCAAGCCTGACTACGTGAAGATCGATGGCTCTATTATAAAAGATATAGACATAAATAAAGATTCACACTCTATCGCAAGTGCGATTGTGGCATTTGCAAAAGACCTTGGTATAAAAACTATTGCTGAATATGTGCATTCAAAAGAGATATTTGAAATCTGTAAAGAGATCGGCGTAGATGAGTTCCAGGGCTTTTATTTTGGTGCACCAGAGCGTGCTGGCTCATAAGGTACTTAGTGGTAATTAGCTTTTTAAAAGAGCTTTTAAGTTTTCGCTCTATCACGCCTAATGATGCTGGAAGCTTAGAATTTATCGCTAGATTTTTGCCTGATTTTGAGGCTAAATTTATAGAAAAAAATGGCACAAAAAATCTCATACTTTCTAAAATTTATGGAGACGGTGAGCATCTAGCTTTTGCTGGACACGTTGATGTCGTGCCTCCAGGTGAGGGCTGGGATAGCGAGCCATTTACACCATATGAAAAAGATGACTACATCTACGCAAGAGGCGCACAGGATATGAAAAGTGGCGTGGCTGCTTTTGTTTGCGCTGCTAAAGATGCGAAATTTGATGGCAAACTAAGCCTTATTTTAACAAGCGACGAAGAGGGTGATGGCACATATGGCACGCCTTTAGCACTTGAATATTTACGCGAGATAAATAATTTGCCAAAATTTTGCGTAGTGGCTGAGCCAACTTGTGATAAAGAATTTGGTGATAGCATAAAAGTTGGCAGGCGCGGCTCGATAAATGGCAAGATCGTGATAAAGGGCGTTCAAGGGCACGTGGCGTATCCTGAAAAGTGCATAAATCCGGTAAATTTAATAGCTCCACTTCTAAATAAAATAGCTGATCACGATATGGACGCTGGGAGCGAGTTTTTTAGTCCAAGCAAGATTGTGATAACTGATATTAGAGGCGGCATGCAAGTTTGTAACGTCACGCCAAGCGAGCTTAGCATAATGTTTAATGTGAGAAACTCAAATTTAACTGACGTAAATGATGTTGAGAGCTATCTTAGAGAGGTTTTAAAAGGGCTTGATTACGAGCTTAGTATAAAGCAAAGCTCAAAGAGATTTTTAACAAATAAAGATAGCAAAATCGTAAAAAATTTAATAGCTTCTGTCACAAAGATCACCGGAGTCACACCAGTTCTAAATACAAAGGGCGGCACGAGCGATGCAAGGCACTTTGCCGAATTTGGTGTAGATGCGATAGAATTTGGTGTCATAAACGACCGCATACACGCCAAAAACGAGCGAGTTAGCGCCCACGAAGTAAATAAACTTTATGAAATTTTTAAAGATTTGATAGAAAATTTCAAAGAATAATATTCGCAAATTTCACTACTTCAAAACAAAAATGCATATCTTTTTATAAGATGACTTTTTAGCCGGTTATGTTAAATTTCTATTGGAATTTTTTAAAAATAAAATCTGTAAAGGTTTGCTATGAATAACTCAAAAGTAGATATTGAAAAAAGACTAGAAGAAATACTAAAACGTAAAGTTGGCACATGCATTGTTTTAGACGGTGAATGGGGCGTAGGGAAAACAACTTTTTGGAAAAATTTTTCTGATTCAAAATTTAATAAAAAATCTGTTTATGTCTCCTTGTTTGGCAAGGAAAGTATTCAAGAAATAAAGCAAGAGATAAGTTTAAAATTTTATAGAAAGAATAAAGTTGTATCAAAGATATCAGAAAAATTTATTCCTACAGGTATTTTTAGTTTCTTTACAAAAAGATTCGCAGATAATAAAATTGCAGAATTTGGTTTAATTATGCTGGACTCCTTGTATACGGATAAGTACAAAGATGCAATAATCTGCTTTGATGACTTTGAAAGAATCTCTGATAAATTAAATTTAAAAGATATTCTAGGGCTGATTTCCGAATATAAAGAGCAGCAAAATTGTCATATAGTTATGATTTTAAATCGCTCAAAGATGACGGATTATGCTAAAGAAATACAAAAAGAAGATGAGGAAAATTTAAAAGATAAAGAGCTTAAAAATGATAGCCAAATAAAAGAGGATAAAACAGAACCAGAAAAAATTTTATCGGAATACAAAGATAAAATTATGGACTACGAATTTTATTATAATCCGACTCCGCAGGAATCTTTTAGCATTATTTCAGGTGAGTTAGTTGGAGATTATCAAGAAGTGGCACGACAATATTTTAAAAAACATGAGATAAGTAATATTAGGGTAATTAGACGAGCTATAAATGCTTTAAATGATTATCATAAATATTTAGAGAATGTAGAAGAAAATCATAAAAAAACAAGGGATTGTATTTTGAAGTTTATATTAGGAATATCTGTTATAAACTCTATGAATTCCCTAAGTAAAGTTGAACAATTTTTTGGTGTAAGAAATTTTTATGGCAAATTGCAGGATATATATGGTTTGTTTAAAAATATGAGTAATGTAGACGCACTAATATTTTCTAGAGATGTAGATTATCATCAATTAAGTTTAAATATATTTTCTTATGTAAAAAGATCGATTATAGATGTTGATGAATTTAAGAAGATAGTTGGGAGGCTAATAGAGAGGGAGCAATTTGAAGAAGCGAAAAATAGCATTATAAATGAATACTTTAATGGTATATATGATTTGCAATACAAAAATTCTGACTTTACAAATAAACTTTTTGGTTATTTAGAAGAAAATAAGGAAAGAATATTAGAGATAGTAGAATTTGATTCTTTTTTATTATATATAGAAAAACTAGGAGAATTTGACGAAAAGCATAAAGAAAAATATCGTAAATTTGCCATCGAAGTATTGTTAAAACATTTAAAATCTATATTTGATAATAAACAATATGAATATTTTGATACAGAGATTATCAATAAAATGAATGGTTTTGATGACCAAATTAAAGATTTATACAATAAGCTTATGCATGAAAAAGAGTTTTTTAAAATATCTACTGCAGAAGGTATAATAGAAAATATTTTCATGAGTAAGAGCCCAATACCAGAAGTATTGTCATCTGAAATAAAGAGTGAAGACTTAGAAAAATATTGCTATGCAAATAAAGATTTTGTATATAGTGCAGTGAAATTTTTACACACTGATAGAAATCCTAAAGCCGATGAGCTTAAAGATAAAATACTAGGTGTATTTAAAGACATATCGAAAAATGGCAATGAAAGCCAAAAACTACAAATGACTTTATTACTTGAGTTCTTAGAAAAAGAAAAGGGTAATCCAAGCATGGAGTTATTTTAGCTCGCCCCAGTTTTTGGCGATATTTAGCGATGTTTTAAGTGGCACATTTAAGGTGTAAATTTCCTCCATCGTCTTTTGCGTTGCCTTGCCAAATTCCTGCGCAAATTCGTCTTTTACTTCAAAGATCAGCTCGTCGTGGATTTGAAGCAACATTTTTGCATTTTCATCTAAATTTGCTCTAACTTTTACCATCGCCATCTTGACTAGATCTGCCGCAGAGCCTTGAAAGACCGTATTTACCGCCTCGCGCTCAAACATAGCTATTTGCATAGGTGTAGCGCTTTTAAAGTCAAAGTAGCGCCTTCTGCCAAGTAGTGTCTGCACAAAGCCGTCGTTTTTAGCTGAAATTTTTATCCCCTCTAAAAAGTCTTTAATCGTCGCAAATGCCTTAAAATAGCGCTCTATATACTCTTTCGCCTCGGCTCTTGTGATATTTACTTGATTTGCCAGCTTGCTTGAGCCCATGCCGTAAATAAGGCCAAAATTTATACTCTTTGCTACGGCTCTATTTTGCCCATCGCTGCTACCAAATATGCTAATAGCCGTCCTTGCGTGGATATCCTCGTCATTTTTAAACGCCGTAAGCAGCGCAGGATCACGGCTAAAGTGAGCTAGCAGCCTAAGCTCGATCTGGCTGTAGTCAAGCCCCACAAAGCTATATCCCTCGCGCGCCTCGAAACACTCTCTAACATCCTTTGCGAGGCTGCCACGAGCTGGGATATTTTGTAAATTTGGATTTTTGCTTGAAAGCCTGCCGGTGCTCGTGCCAGTTTGCAAAAAGCTCGTGTAAATTCGCGAGCCCTCATCCTTTTTCGCAAGCGCTAAAAGTGGCTCGCAGTAAGTGCTTTGTAGTTTATATAGCTCGCGATAAGCTAAAATTTTTTCTATCACTGGATGAGCGTCTATGAGCTCAGCTAACACGCTCTCATCGGTGCTATAGCCAGTTTTTGTCTTCTTTTTCGTTGGAAGCTTTAAATGCTCAAAAAGTATTACGCCAAGCTGTTTTACTGAGTTTATGTTGAAATTTTCGCCGCTTAGCTCGTAGATTTCACTTGTTAGTGCCTTTAGCTTGGTGTCATTTTCAAGGATGAGCTTTTGCATTTTGGCTTCATTTATCTTGATGCCGTTTTGCTCCATTTCAAAGAGCGTTAGGATAAAAGGAAACTCGTGCGTATCGGCAAGGGCTAGTAAATTTTTATCAAGCGTGTTTAAAAAAGTTTTATAAAATTTAAGCGTTATCCAAGCATCCTCGCTCGCGTATTTAGCGGCATTTTCTAGTGGCACATCGCCAAAAGTCTGCCCTTTTTTGACCACATCTTCAAATTTTATCGTATCGTAGTCATATAGCCTCTTTGCCAGTGCGTCCATGCCGACACTCGAGTTTGGATCGCTAAGCCACGCAAGTATCATCGTGTCTTTAAAATTTGCTGGGGGATTAAGGCCAAGGTTGTTTTTCACGATCTCAAAGTCATATTTTAAATTTTGTCCGATCACGCAGCCTTTATAAATTTGCCCTATCGCCCAAGTGGCAAATTTTAGGCTGATTTGCTGCGGCACACCAAGGTAGTTGTGAGCTACCGGCACGTAGTAGGCGTCCTCATCGTTAAAGCAAAAGCTAAATCCAACGATCTTTGCGCTCCTGCTATCAACGCCCGTGGTCTCAGTGTCAAAGGCGACGATGGTTTCTGGCGTGACGTTAGAGAGTAGCTTTTCAATGCTAGCCTCATCAAGGAGTAAATTTGCTCTAAAGCCAAGTTTAAATTCAGCATTTTCCTCTTTTTGCAAGCTCTTAAGAAGTCTGTTTAGATCGTACTCTTTTAAAATTTCTGAGATATTTATCAGAGGATTTTGCTCTGGAAATTTAGAATGCTCAAGATCAAACGAACTAACTGCGTCATCAAATAAAGTGGCTAGCTTTTTGCTCAAAAATGCTTCGTCTTTTGCAGCTGCTAGCATATTTTTAGTGCGTTCGTTTCTAAGAAGGGCTAAATTTTCATAAATCCCCTCTAAGCTGCCATACTCAGCCAAAAGCTTTTTAGCTCCCACTGCGCCAATACCTTTGACGCCTGGAATGTTGTCTGAACTATCGCCTGCGATCGCTAGAAAGTCCCTTACCTGAGCTGGATAGACGCCATATTTTTCAAAGCAGCTTGCGCTATCATGATCGATCTTGCTTTGCGGGCTGTAGATGCTCACTTTGCCGTCCTCTATGAGTTGGTAAAGGTCTTTATCGTGGGTGACTATTCGCACAAATATATCTTTATCCTTGCAAAATTTAACCGCACTTGCGATGATATCATCGGCCTCGTAGCCCTCGCGGCTAAGGCTGTAAAGTCCCATTTTTTCTATCATATCTATGCAAACTGGAAGTTGCTCTTTTAGCTGAGCCGGTGGCTCGTTTCTGTTTGCTTTGTAATCACCTAAAATTTCGTGACGTAAGGTCTTGCCTTTGCTATCAAGTGCGAAGATGAGATAGTCGCTTTGGTATTCATCTTTGAGGCTTGCTATAAAATTTGCAAAGCCACTAATCATACCGCTTGGCTTGCCCTCGCGGTTTTTAAGTCCGCTCATGGCGTAGTAGAGCCTAAAAAAGAAACCAAAAGTGTCAATAATTGTAAGTGTTTTCATTTTTATCCTTTGTGTAATTTTATGAAATTTAGGCAAAAAATAGGCTGATTTATAAAAATTTTTGATATTATGGCGGACATTACAAATAAAAAATCACAAAAACAAAAAGCTTTGAGGTCATGAAAAAAATAGTTTTTTTACGTATCAATCCAAATGCAGTCGGTGGTGCCGAACGCTATTTAAGAAGGCTTGCCAAAGCCCTAAAAGACGTAGGTATAGACACATCTATACGCTCATATCTAGGAGAGACTAGGATCTCGTCATGGAAAAAGGCTTTGAGATTTAACGCACAGGTAAAGCGCCAGAAACAAAGTGATGAGGTATATTTTAGCTTGGAGCGAGTGAGTTGTGCAGATATTTATAGAGCAGGGGACGGTGTGCATAAAATTTATCGTGCTACAAAGCCATTTTGGTGGGTTAATCCTCTAAATTTTGTCTATCCATATCTAGAAAAGCGTTGCTTTAAAAATTCTGAAAAGATAATCGCAAATTCAAACTACATAAAAGAGCAAATCATCTCAGCTTACGGTATTGATGAGTCAAAAATCGTTACCATTTACAACGGTATAAATTTGCCACAAAAGGTAGAAAAAGGAGAAGCAAAACTTAGCGTATGTGAAGAATTTGGACTTGATTACAATTTACCAATTGTGCTTTTTGTCGGAAATGGCTTTAAAAGAAAAGGAGCAAAGGACTTTTTGCTTCTTGTCTCAAAGCTAAAAACGCCAGTAAATGCACTAATAGTAGGCAAAGATAAAAATTTAAATTCATATAAGAAGCTAGCAAAAAAGCTAAAGATAAAGGCATTTTTTATAGGTGAGCAAAAAATGACTGCAAAATTTTATGAAGCAAGCGATATTTTTATATTTCCAACACACTATGAGCCATTTTCAAATGTCGTTCTAGAGGCACTTAGCTTTAAAAACATTGTCTTTACAACGGCTCAAAATGGGGCAGCTGAAATTTTAGAAAATCGTTTTATCATGCGTGAACCAAATGATGAAAGTATACTGGAGCTAGTGGAGCAGGTGCTTAATGATAATGACATGATGAGAGAGCTGCAAGAGAAGTCATTTTTACTTTCACAAAAATTTAGTATAGAAGAAAATGCAAGCAAAACTCTTAAAATCATAAACGAAGTGCTAAATTTGGAGCAAAAGTGAGAGTATTTATAGAGCTTCCAACTTGGCTTGGAGATGCTGTGATGGCGAGTGCGGCGATAGAAAATCTAAGTAAAAATGCTAAAAATATTGTATTTTTTGGCTCTTATGTGGCCTGTGAGCTTTATAAATCACATCCAAAGTGCGAAAAAGTAGTAATTGATGATAGTAAAAAGCAAAGCTCAAGATATCTAAGCCTTATAAAAACAGCTAGAAAGCTTGGAAAATTTGATATCGCTATTAGTTTTAGAAGCTCGTTTGCTAGTAAATTTTTGCTATTTTTTCTAAAAGCAACGCAAAAATTTTGCTTTAAAAAGAGTAGCGAGAGCTTGCATCAGGTGCAAAAATATCTAAATTTCATAAAGCAAGGCCTAAATTTAAAAGAAATTTCAAACGAACTAAAAATTTATTATGAAGCCAAAAAAAGCGAGCAAAAACTCCTCGTGCTAAATCCAGGTGCTAGCTACGGAAGTGCCAAGAGATGGTATCCGCACTATTTTGCGGAGGTTGCACTTCATTTTAAAGATGAATTTGATGTAAAGATCACTGGCTCAAAAGCTGAGCTTGAAATTTGCAATGAAATCGAGCAAATACTCTTACAAAATGGTATGAAATGTGAAAATTTGGCTGGAAAAACGAGTATAAAAGAGCTTTGTGAACTAATAGGCTCTATAAAAAATGGTATCTTTTTGACAAATGATAGTGGTCCTATGCATATCGCAGCTGCCTATAAAGTGCCACTTGTGGCTCTTTTTGGACCGACTAAATTTAAAGAGACTAGCCCATGGCAAGATGAAAGCGCAAAGATAGTGCATTTAAATTTAGAGTGTATGCCATGCATGAAGCGAGTGTGTCCCATAAAAACACATGCCTGTATGAAGGAGCTCATGCCAAAAATAGTTATCACTGAAATAGAGCTATTAAGAAAGAAATTAAATTTTTGAAATTCTAAAAATATTAAATATATACATACAAAATTAAAAATTTTAGTTTTTATTTGACTACATTTTTACTAAATATTTGACATTGGTTATCAATATAGCTATAATCACGCAAAAATTTTTACTAAGAAGGTATTATGGAGCTAATTAAACATCACATTGATCATGTAATTATTGCGATTTTAGGCATTATGAGTTTTTTTGTGCTTTGGTATACGATTGAGCGTATTATTTTTTATTCACGCGTTGATATAAAAGGCTACAAAAGTATCGAATCGCTTGAAGAGGCACTAACCAAAAATTTAACCACACTTTACATTATCTACTCAAATGCACCATATATAGGACTTCTTGGTACAGTTGCTGGAATTATGATCACATTTTATGATATGGGTATAGCAGGCGGAATCGATACTAAAAGCATAATGGTCGGACTCTCTCTTGCGCTAAAAGCAACTGCTTTTGGACTACTTGTGGCGATACCAACTTTGATGATTTACAATGGTTTTGTCAGAAAAGTAGATGTAATGCTAAATAGATACAAGGCTGAAAATGCGTCTAAATAAAAAAGATGGGTTAAATATTGTCCCATTTATTGATATTATGCTTGTTTTGCTTGCTATCGTGCTTAGCATTTCGACTTTTATTGCTCAAGGCAAGATAGCTATTGATCTTCCAAGTGCAAACAGTGCTGAGCAAAGTAAAGAGGACGATAAAAAGGTAAACGTAGTAATTGATAAGGATAATAAATTTTTTATAGATGATGTAGAAATTTCTGAGAAAGAACTTAAAGATAAGTTAAATGCAGTTGATATAAAGACATTGATCGAACTAAAAAGCGATAAAAATTCGAAATTTGATAGCTTTGTCAAAGTAATTGATATATTAAAAGAGAAGGGCCACGAAAATTTTGCAATCCAAACAATCTCTGAATAAAATTTCAAATTACAGCGGCTTAGCTGTTTCGCTTATAGTGCATGGAGCAGCAGTATATTTTTTGCTTTCACATAATTTTGATGAGATAAAAATAGGAGAGCAAAAACCGATAAAAATAGCTCTTAATTCATTTACTCCAGTGCCACAAGTCTCAGCACCTCAAATAGCGGAGCAAATGCTTATCCCAGAGCCAACTCCACCAGCTCCACCGCCACCACCAGAGCCACCAAAACCTGAGCCAAAGCCAGAACCAAAACCTGAACCTAAAAAGGTGGAAAAACCAAAGCGTGAAATAAAAAAGGTAGAGCCTAAAAAAGAGAAAAAAATAGAGCCCAAGCCTGAACCGGTAATTGCTCAGCCAGTGCAGCCTATTGTACCGCCAGCCAGTGTAAATACAAATTTGCCAGCCAATAACAAGTCTATCGCTGCAGCTCCAGTTCAAAATATAACACCTGAGCTAAATTTATCAAATTCACAAGGCGATGAAGATTTTACGAAAGTTATAATCGCAGTTAAGAGGCATAAAAGTTACCCAAATAACGCTAGGCGTATGAAGCATCAAGGCGTTGTAGAAGTTAGGTTTTTACTTAAGCAAGACGGTAGTATAGATGAACTTAAAGTTAGTAAAAGCTCTGGTTTTGAGTCGCTTGATAATGGTGCTTTAGAAAATATTCAAAGAGCAAGTTCTGAGTTTCCAAAGCCTAAGCAAGATCGTTACCTTCGTTTCCCTATTTCGTATACACTAAAATAAATTACAAGCTTATTTAAGCTCGTAATTTATTAGAATTTCTTTTTATATTTTAAATCAAAATAGAAAAACATAACTTATTTTATTTAAAAAGCATGTATTTTAAACTTGCTTTAAATATTAAACATGTATAATCTGACTTTCTTTAACGGGTGGTTGGATAGCTCAGTCGGTAGAGCAGCAGACTGAAAATCTGCGTGTCGGCAGTTCGATTCTGCCTCTAACCACCATTAACCTTTCCTTAAACATCAATCATTTTTCTCTTGGTTCTATTAAATTTCGTATTTACAAGACTTCTAGGTTATTTATAAAATTTAAATAAATTTTTGTTATTAATAAATTTAAAATATAACAATGCTATTTTCATTTTATATATTCTAAGACAAATAAAATCTTCAAGATCAAATAAAAAATTTGTAAGAGATAATCTTATAAATTTTATCCTAAATAAGCCTTATTAATCAAAATGTTATATTTGTATCAAATTATCCTTAAAATATAAGTTTAATCTAAATCCATAAGAGATATAATCTTGATTAAATTTATATTAACTTAGGAGGTTTCATGGATTTTCTCATGAATTTAAGTGAAGGCATGCAGTTTGCTATACAGCTTCTCATCGTCCTTATCTGTTTGTTCTACGGAGCTAAAAAAGGCGGTATCGCACTTGGTATGCTAGGCGGTATCGGTCTTATAGTTCTTGTTTTTGGATTTAACATCGAGCCTGGTAAGCCAGCTATTGATGTTATGCTAACTATCCTTGCTGTTGTTGTGGCAAGTGCTACGCTTCAAGCCAGTGGTGGCCTTGATGTTATGCTTCAAATAGCAGAAACTATACTTAGAAAAAATCCAAAATATGTAAGTATCTTGGCTCCTTTTGTAACATGTACGCTTACTATTTTATGCGGCACTGGACACGTTGTTTATACCGTGCTTCCTATCGTTTATGATATTGCTATCAAAAATGGTATCCGCCCAGAGCGACCAATGGCAGCAAGCTCGATAGCTTCACAAATGGGTATCATCGCTAGCCCAGTTTCAGTTGCTGTTGTAACTCTTACAAGCTTTCTTATTAATGCTAAAACTCACCTAGCTGGCTTTGATGGGTATTTAGATCTTTTAAAGATTACAATTCCATCAACATTTTGTGGCGTTTTGGTGGTAGGAATTTTTAGCTGGTTTAGAGGCAAAGATCTTGATAAAGACGAAGTATTTCAAGCAAAGCTTCAAGATCCTGAGTTTAAAAAATATGTTTATGGCGATAGTGCGACACTTTTAGGCAAAAAGCTTCCTGGCTATCAATGGGCTGCGATGTGGATATTTTTAGGCTCTATCCTTGTAGTTGCGCTTCTTGGATATTTTAAAGATCTTCGTCCAAGCTGGACTACTTACAAAGACGCAACGGTCGTTCAAGTAATAGCTAACCTCCCAACTGAGCAAAAAGTCTTAAAAACCTTAAAAATAAAAGATGCTAGCATCCAAACAGAGGCGGCTGAGTTAAAAGTAGCAAACGATAAGCTAAATGCTAACCAAAAAGCTCAATCGGTCAAAATCATCGGCAAAGATGCAAATCAAACTCTTACTCGCACAGCTGATGGTGCAGTAACATATATAAATGAAAAAGGCGCAAAAGAAGAATTTCAAGGTGCTTACATCAATATAAGTAACAAACAAGCATCTTCAAAGAGCTTAAGCATGGTTCATGTCATCCAAATTTTCATGCTTTTAACTGGCGCTATCATTTTAATCTTTACACCAACAGATGCTAGCAAGATCGGTAAAAACGAGATATTTAGATCAGGCATGATCGCTCTTGTTGCAGTATTTGGTATCTCTTGGATGGCTGAGACTATGTTTGCAGTGCATACTCCGATGATGAAAGAGGCGCTAGGAAGCATCGTAAAAGAGCACCCTTGGACTTATGCGGTTATGCTCTTGATTATCTCAAAATTTGTAAATTCTCAAGCTGCAGCCTTGGTTGCATTTGTGCCATTAGCATTAAATATTGATGTTAATCCTGCTATCATTCTAGCCTTTGCGCCAGCTTGCTACGGATACTACATCCTACCAACATATCCAAGCGACCTTGCGGCTATTCAGTTTGATAGAAGCGGTACGACACATATAGGTAAATTCGTTATCAATCACAGCTTTATCATTCCGGGTCTTATTGGCGTTATATCCTCTTGTATATTTGGCTATATTTTTGCAACTGCTTTTGGATATCTATAATAGATAAATTCTCTTGCTGCTAGTAACTTCTAGCAGCAAGAGTAGAATTTATCAAAGCTTATCTTTAAATTTTTGTTTATTGCTCATATAAACGAAGCTTAGCACCTCGGCTACGGCTCTAAAAAGATGTGCTGGTATCGTATCATCGACTTCACAAATTTTATAAAGCTCTCTTGCGAGTGGCGGGTTTTCATAAATTTGCACACCATTTTCAACGGCTATTTTTTTGATTTGTAGCGCTAAAAAATCAACACCTTTGGCAAGTATTATCGGTGCTTCGTCGCGACTTTTATCATATCTTATCGCCACGGCGTAGTGAGTAGGGTTTGTGATGACTACGTCAGCTTGTGGGATATTTTGCATCATTCTACGCTTGGCTGCACGCATTTGTGCTTGACGAATTCTGCCTTTTACCTGCGGATCTCCTTCCATTTGCTTATACTCATCTTTTATCTCTTGCTTGCTCATACGAAGGTCTTTAAAGTATTGAAAACGCACAATGAGAAGGTCGATAAGTCCGATCACGAAAAGTATAAAAAGCATAACGCTAACTAGGATAATGAGCTTTTCTTTTAGCCAAGCAAGCTGATCAAACATAGAAAAAAAGAGCGTGTGTGGCAACTCCTTTATAAACTGCAAGAAAAAATAAAATCCAACTCCAAAGACGATGCTAACTTTTAGCACGATTTTAATGCTATCTATCACTTTTTTCATCGAAAATAAATTTTTTAGCCCTTTTAGCGGGTTTATCTTGCCAAAATTTGGCATTATAGGTTTTGTGGTAAAGATAAATCCAAACTGCATTACATTTGCGATGACACCAGCGATCGCCACACAGGTACAAACCGGAAGTATCATAAGAAGCGACCTTGCAAAGGTATTTACGACGATCATTTTTACAGTTGGCAAGGTAAGTGGCTGACCGATAAATTTTGAGTAATAGATATAAAGTGAGATGATCTGTTCTTTAATAAAATTTAGCATTGCAAGTATTACGCCAATAGCGATGACAAGGGTCACGAACCCAGCCAGGTCCTGACTTTTGGGAACGTTGCCGTCTTTTTTGGCATCTTCTATCTTTTTGGGGGTCGCTTCTTCGGTTTTTTCCTGATCTTCGCCTGCCATCTTTATCCCATACTTGCTTAAATTTGGGGCGATTATAGCCAAAATGCGGTTAAAATATCCGCTAAAGCCACCTTTCGCACGTGGAAAATTAGGCGTTTTTGGCTAAAATTAGCAAAAATAAGGGGTAAACAAGATATTGTTTTTAGAGCCAAAAAGCGTAAAAAATTTAGGTGAGTATGCAAAAATTTATGCTGAGCTAAAGGAGAGAAAATCAAGTGATTACGACTTTTTGTGTGAGCCTATACATGCGCTTTTTTCAAAAACCGAATATTATGACTCTTTACTTGAAAAGTACCTAGAAGACGGCGATGTTGAGGCACTGAATGATCTCATCTTTTAGTAAGCTACCCCCCCCCCATGATGTAGTGGCAGATATGATCAGTGTGAGAGACTCTTTCAAGGCAAAATTCCTAAGCCAAAACCCTATTTTACTTTACCGCCTGAGCTAGAACCGATAAATGTGATCTTAAGCGCACCAGTAGCTAAAACTCTGATATATCAGCCACATTTACCAAATGACAAAACATTTTTTCTGGATCATAGCTCTATGATAAGAAATTTAGCCGACGAGATCATAAAATCAGGGTCATTAAAGTAGAATTTATAAACTTTTGGCTAACATTCACACCTTACAACCAATAAAGCTCCATAAATCTTTTGCAAAAAAGTGCTTTTTGGTCTTACCAAATTTTAGAAAGGTAGAGTATGTCAAAATACGCTATATTTAAGCATGGCGGTAAGCAATATCGTGTTAGCGAGGGCGAGTACCTTAAGCTAGACCACTTTAGTGCTGAAGCTAAATCAACCGTTGAGATTACAGAAGTTTTGGCTGTAAATGACGGCGAAGTAAAGGTAGGTGCGCCATTTGTAAAGGGTGCAAAAGTTGTTCTTGAGGTCGTTAATGAAGGCAAAGACAAAAAAGTAGTTATCTACAAAAAACGCAGACGTAAAGACTCAAAACTAAAACGCGGCTTTAGAAGACAATTTACACGTGTAAAAGTCGTAAGTATCGCAGCTTAAGGAGATAAGATATGGCACACAAAAAAGGTCAGGGTTCAACCCAAAATAACCGTGATAGTATCGGACGCCGATTAGGTGTTAAGAAATTTGGTGGTGAGTTCGTTCGTGCTGGAAATATAATCATCCGCCAAAGAGGAACAGCAACTCACGCTGGAAATAACGTAGGTCTTGGCAAAGATCACACAATTTTTGCGTTAGTCGATGGCTTTGTAAAATTTGAAAGACTTGATAAAAACAGAAAAAAAGTATCTGTTTATCCAGCTGCATAATCTCAGGGGCAATTGCCCCTTTCTTTCTTAAAACTATTCAAAAATTAAAATTTTTATTTAGTGTTTAGAATTTTTCAAATAGCTGTTTGAGAGAAATTTTAAATCAACCATAGCTTTATATTTTAGGCTTTATACTGATTGTCTTTGCTTTATTCTAGACAAGATATCACGATTTAATTTCAGTAAAGTTAGATATAATCCAAATAAAAATTTAAGGTAAAAAATGTTTATAGATAGTGCAAAATTGACTCTAAGTTCGGGGCATGGTGGAGCTGGAGCTGTGAGTTTTCGCCGTGAAAAACACGTCATTTTAGGTGGTCCTGATGGCGGAGATGGCGGAGATGGCGGAGATGTTTATTTTGTTTGTGACAACAATACCCATACTTTAGCAAATTATAAGGGTAAAAGAGCCATGAAGGCTGGCAATGGTGAAGCTGGCATGGGCAAGCGAATGACTGGCAAAAAGGGCGAAAATTTAGAACTCATAGTCCCTCCTGGTACAGCTGTTTATGATGCACAGACAAATGAACTACTCTGTGATATAGTTAGTGAGGGTCAAAAGACGCTATTTTTAAAGGGCGGTAAAGGTGGACTCGGAAATTTTCACTTTAAAAGCTCTATCAACCAAGCTCCAGAATACGCACAAAAAGGTATGCCTGAAGAGAGTATTGAAGTAAGGCTCGAGTTAAAGCTCATTGCTGATGTTGGTTTGGTGGGCTTTCCAAATGTTGGTAAATCAACGCTTATTTCAACAGTATCAAACGCCAAACCACAGATCGCAAACTACGAATTTACAACGCTTACGCCAAAGCTTGGCCTTGTTGAGGTCGATGAGTTTAGTGGCTTTGTCATGGCTGACATTCCTGGTATTATCGAGGGGGCGAGCGATGGACGCGGTTTGGGCGTTAAATTTCTAAAACATATCGAGCGAAATAAAATTTTACTTTTCATGATAGACGGAGCAAATTATAGAAGTATGAGCGAGCAGTTTAGTGTGCTAAAAGAAGAAGTTGCTAAATTTTCAAGCGTGCTTGCCAGCAGGGACTATGCTATCGCGATCACCAGAGTCGATGCGGCGGAAAATTTAGATGAAAATATAAAAGAATTTATAAAATTTTTAAAGCTAAAGCCAGAGCAAAACGGTAAATTTATCTACAAACAAGATTTACTCAGCTTTGATCATTCAAAACCATATTTTATTTTGCCGATCTCATCAGCGACAAATGAGAACATCGACGAGCTTAAATTTGCACTTCTTGAGCTACTTAAAAATGAGCTTTGAGTTGCGACTTTTTAGCGCTTTGAACATAGAAATTTAAGAACATAAAATGAAGAAAATTTTTTGCATTATGCTATTTTACTTTAGCGCATATAGCTGTGATCCGGCGGATCCGGCGTATATGTTTTTGGATTACAATGACATAGATCGTGACGGCATGCTAAATTTAGATGAATGGACGGCTTGCAAGGTGCCACCAGGACTAAAAATAGCACCAGATCTATGCACTAGTGAGGAATTTAAAAGGCTGGATCTTGATCGTAGTGGCAAAGTTAACATTAATGAGCTAGGAAATTTGACATTTCAAAAGATTAACTGGCAAGAAGATCCATGCGCCTCTTGGTTGACTGGCAGTAAAAACGTAGATCAAAATAAAAGTCGTTGAAATTTAAAGGAAAAGTGATGAATGTAGTTTTTATGGGGACGCCTGATTATGCTGTTAGGATACTTAGGCATCTAAAAGAGGCTGGCTTTAACATAAAAGCAGTCTTTACCCAGCCTGATAAACCAGTTGGTAGAAAGCAGATTTTAACCCCAAGCGAGGTTAAAATTTACGCGCAAAACGAGCTAGCTGGAGTGCCAGTCCTTATGCCAAATACGCTAAAAGATGAGGCGGTAGTTGCCGAGCTAAAGGCATTTGAACCCAAATTTATCGTAGTGGCAGCTTATGGCAAAATTTTGCCGCAAAGCGTGCTTGACGTGGCGACTTGTATAAATTTACACGCCTCGATCTTGCCAAAATATAGAGGCGCAAGCCCCATTCAAAGCGCGATCCTAGCAGGCGAGAAGCAAACTGGCGTCACAGCTATGCTAATGGATGCTGGCCTTGATACTGGCGATATGCTAGACTTCATCTACACGCCTTGCGAGAGCAAGATGTCAAGCGGGCTTTTTAGTGAGCTAGGCGAGCTTGGCGGCGAGCTAATCGTAAAAGTGCTTAAAAATTTTGAAAATTTAAAGCCACAAAAACAAGACGACGCGCAGGCCTCGCACTGCAAAAAGATAAGCAAGAGCGACGGGCTTTTTAGCTTTGATGAAGAGGCGGGGCAAATTTATAATAAATTTCGCGCGCTCACACCTTGGCCAGGGCTTTATCTGGCAAGTGGGCTAAAAATTTTATCGCTTGAGCTAAGCGAAAAAAGTGGCAAAAGCGGAGAAATTTTAAGCATAGAAAAAGATCACGTTGTGGTAGCTTGCAAGGGTGGAGCGGTCAAAATTTACGAGCTTCAAGAGCCAAGCAAAAAGCCAACAAACGCAAAAGCCTATATAAATGGTAAGCGCCTTAGCGTTGGCGATGAATTAAAATAAATTTAAAGGAGCGGTTATGAAAAATGCACTTAGTATAGCAGGTGTTGATCCAAGTGGCGGAGCTGGAGTTTTAGCTGATATAAAGGTCTTTATAGCACACGGTGTATATGCGATGGGAGCGATTACGGCGGTCACTGCTCAAAATACAAAGGGTATATTTGGCATGCAACTAGTTGATACTAAGCTCATCGAGGATCAGATAAGAGCGATATTTGATGATATAAGAGTTGATGTGATAAAAATAGGCGTTGTCCCAAGCGTTGAGATAATCAAAAGCGTCGCAAAAACGCTAAGAGAGATCAAAAATTTACCGCCAGTCGTGCTTGATCCTGTAATGAGCTGTAAAAATGGCGACATCTGGCTAGAGGGAGCTGCAAAAGATGCGATCGTGGAGGAGATATTTCCACTTGCGAGCGTGATCACGCCAAATATCTTTGAAGCGCATGAAATTTTAAAGCATGAGCTAAAGGGCGAGAGTGAGCTAAAAGAGGCTTGTAAGGATCTTTTGAAATTTGGTACAAAAAGCGTCTATCTAAAATGTGGCGAACTTAATGGCAAGTCGCTTGATATATTTTATGATGGCAGTGAATATGAAATTTTTAGTGATGAGCGCATAAAAACGACTGCTACTCACGGTTCAGGCTGCTCGCTATCAAGCGCTATAGCTTCAAATTTAGCAAATGGCCAAAGCCTAAAAGAGAGCGTAAAAAATGCGCATGATTATATCTTTAACGCTATCAAAAACGCGGTTATCATCGGTGGCGGACAAAATCCGGTAAATCACTTCTATAAATTTAAGGTGTGATTTGAAAGTAGAGTTTTTTCAAAGTCTACCCTCGACACAGGAATTTTTGATAGAAGCCCTAAAAAACGGCGAGATAAAAGCTCCGTATATGGTTGTGACGTATAATCAAACCAAAGGCATCGGCAGCCGCGGCAACAGCTGGGAGGGACTTGGCGGAAATTTATTTATGTCATTTTGCATAAGCGAAGATGAGCTGCCAAGCGATATACCTCCGCCCTCGATCTCGATATATTTTTCTATGTTGATGCGTGAAGTCTTGAGCGAACTTGGCTCAAAGTGTTGGCTAAAATGGCCAAATGACTTTTATGTGGACGAGCGCAAAATAGGCGGCACTTTGACAAATAAAGTGGATGAAATTTACATTTGTGGTATGGGGATAAATTTAGCTAGCGCGCCCGAAAATGCGGGCATTTTAGACATAAAAACTAGCGTAGATGAGCTAGTTTGGGGCTTTGTTAGCATGCTTGATAAAAAGATTTTATGGAAGCCAATTTTTAGCAAATTTAGGATAGACTTTTGCAAGTCAAAAAGTTTTATTACGCATATTGCAAATAGAGCTGTTTCGCTTCAGGATGCTGAAATTTGCGAGGATGGAGCGATATTATTAAACGGGGAAAAGGTATATTCGTTAAGATGAGCGAGATAATAACAATAGCTAATCAAAAAGGCGGCGTTGGCAAGACCACAACAGCCGTAAATTTAGCCGCGTCACTGGCAGTTGCTGAGAAAAAAGTATTATTAATAGACATCGATCCGCAGGCAAATGCGACAACCGGACTTGGCTTTAGTAGAAGTGACTATGAGTTTAATATCTATCACGTCTTAACAGATAGGAAAAAGCTCTCGCAAATAGTGCTAAAAACTGAGATCCCAACTCTTTTTCTAGCTCCATCAAACATCGGACTTGTTGGCATCGAGCAAGAATTTAACGACCAGAGCAAGGACTATAAACTAATCCTTAAAAACAAAATTTCAGAAGTTATAAACGATTATGATTTTATCATCATCGATAGTCCTCCGGCACTTGGCAGCATAACGATAAATGCTCTTAGTGCAAGCGATAGTGTGATCATTCCTATTCAGTGCGAATTTTACGCGCTTGAGGGCTTAGCACAGATCCTAAACACTGTAAAGATCATCAAAAAAACGATAAATCCAAAGTTAAATATAAAGGGCTTTTTACCGACCATGTTTAGCTCGCAAAACAATCTCTCCAAAGAGACCATTGCTAATTTAAAGCAGCATTTTGAAAATAAGCTATTTAAGAGCAAAGACGGCAAAGAGGAATTTGTGGTAGTTCCAAGAAATGTTAAACTTGCTGAAAGCCCAAGTTTTGGTAAGCCAGTGATACTTTATGATATAAAATCACCAGGCTCTATCGCATATCAAAATTTGGCATATTGTATTTTAAACTAAAAAATAAGGAAAAAAATGGCTAAAAAAGGTGGATTAGGGCGTGGACTTAGCGCGATACTTGAAGATGTAGAGCAAGCCTACAGCAAAGAGATCGCAAATTTAAACGACTCTGAAATAGTCGAAGAGATAAATATAGATGAAATTTTACCAAACCCATATCAGCCAAGAATACATTTTGACGAAGAGGCCTTAAAAGAGCTAAGTGCTAGCATCAAAAGGCATGGACTGATCCAGCCAATAATCGTCATTAAAAAAGATGATGGCTATATGCTAATAGCCGGTGAGCGAAGATACCGCGCCACAAAGATGCTTGGAGCAAGTAAGATAAAGGCGATTGTTGCTGATATCAAGTCTCAAAATTTAAGAGAACTTGCGCTTATTGAAAATATTCAGCGTGAAAATTTAAATCCAATCGAACTCGCAAAGTCATACAAAGAGCTCATAAATGAGTACAAGATCACACAAGATGGCCTAGCAAACATCATCCATAAGAGCAGAACTCAGATAACAAATACGATGAGGCTTTTGCTTCTTAGCGACTATACACAAAAACTTCTACAAGAAGACAAGCTTACACAAGGCCACGCCAAAGTCATCGTAGGACTTAACAGCGAAGAAGAAAGGATGGTTGTTGATACGATCATCGGACAAAAACTAAGCGTTAGAGATACAGAGATTTTAGTAAAAAAGATAAAAAATAAGGAAGAGATAAAAGACAAAAAGCCAAAAATTTCTGAGGAAATGAGTAAAAAACTATCAAATTTACAAGAAATTTTTAAAAATTTAAAGATAAAAGCAAAAGTAAAATCTAGCAATTTAGTTTTAGAATTTAATAATATTTCACAGGTAGAAGAATTTATTGCTAGGCTAAAATAGAATTACAAATTTATTTTTATTTTTAGTAATTTATTGTAAAATCAGACTTTAATTTGAATATTAAATAAAACTTAATGATAAAATAAGGAGAGTGGATGTTAGAAATAGATGTGCCATTGATGCTTTTAACGGCTATCGTTTTCTTGGTATTGATCGTTATTTTGAATTCCTTGCTTTATAAGCCAATGCTCAAATTCATAGATGACAGAAATGCCTCTATAAAAAATGATGAAGAGAGTACTAGTAAAAATGCAAGTGATCTAAGTGTTCATGAAAAAGAGATTGAAGAGATTATATTAAACGCAAGGACTGAGGCCAATAAAATAAGGCAAGAAGCCTTAAATTTGGCAAAAGAAGAGTCTTTAAAAGAAGTAAATGCCGTAAAAACTAGTTTAGAGGCTGATTACAATGAATTTTTAAATGCTCTAAGCTCTCAAAAAGATAACCTAAAGGCAGATCTATCAGCTAAACTACCTGAACTTAGAGCGGCTTTAAATGCCAAGCTCTCTAAAATTTAAAGGAATTTTATGAAGATAAAAATTTTATTTTTTCTAGCACTTCCATTTCTAGCATACTCTAGCGAGCATGGTGGAACAAACTACGACATAGTCGAGAGAACGCTAAACTTCTTACTTTTCTTTGCTATTTTGGTCTATTTTGCTGCTAAGCCACTAAAAGCTCTTTATCAAAGCAGGATCGATAGGATCGCAAATAAGCTTGAGAGTATCCAAGAGAAGCTTCGTGAGTCAAAAGCTAAAAAAGATGACGTTTTAAAGCGTGTAGAAGAGGCTAAGCAAAATGCAAATGCTCTAATCGAAACCGCAAAAAAAGAGGCTGTAAATTTAGCTGCTAAAGTTAAAAAAGAGGCTCAAAACGATATCGCAAATATCGAAAAAGGCTATAAAGAGCAAAAAGAATTTGAAGAGCGCAAGATGATAAAAGGCGTTGTAAATGAAATTTTGAGCGACATTTTCTCAAGCGATAGCCTAAAAGTCGATCAAAAAGAGCTTGTAAATATCATACTTAAAAAGGTTAGCTAATGAATGAAGTAGTAGCTAAAAAATACGTAAAAGCGATCTTAAGCGACGTAAAGTCCAATGAACTTAATGCATTTGTTGAAAATTTATCAGAGCTAGCTGCTGCTTTTGCTAGCGATAAATTTAAAAGCATTATAAGTTTGCCGACACTAAAGGCTTCACAAAAGGTTGAATTTGTACTATCTTTGGTTAAAAATCAAGATATTAAATTTGCAAATTTTATAAAGCTTCTTGGTGCAAACAAAAGGCTAGAGCTTATACCTGCGATACTAGATGAGATGAAGATAGAGCAATCTTTGCTTGAAAATACATATCGCGGCGAGGTTGTTGGAAATTTTGATCTAAGCGCTGAGCAGCTAAAAGCTTTGGAAGAGAATTTCTCTAAGAAATTTAACTCTAAGATTAAGCTTGATGGCTCAAAGAGCGATTACAACGGTGTAAAAGTTGAGTTAGATGATTTAGGTGTCGAGGTAAATTTCTCTATCGACAGACTAAAAAGTCAAATGAGTGAATATATATTAAAAGCAATTTAAAAAGGAGTGAAAGCGTGAGTGCAAAAATTAAAGCTGACGAAATTAGCACGATAATCAAAGAGCGTATTGAAAATTTTGATTTAAGTGTTGATGTGGAAGAGACCGGTAAAGTCATCTCAGTCGCTGATGGCGTTGCTAACGTTTATGGTTTGAAAAACGTTATGGCTGGTGAGATGGTTGAATTTGAAAGCGGCGAAAAGGGTATGGCTCTTAACCTTGAAGAGAGCAGTGTTGGTATAGTTATCCTTGGAAAAACTAGTGGTATCACAGAAG
Organism: Campylobacter concisus; assembly: GCF_003049705.1. Lineage (NCBI taxonomy): Bacteria > Pseudomonadati > Campylobacterota > Epsilonproteobacteria > Campylobacterales > Campylobacteraceae > Campylobacter > Campylobacter concisus. The sequence continues at coordinate 193,549 of NZ_PIRF01000004.1, read as the reverse complement.
GAAGCTCTGTAAAAAGACTAAAAAAACTTCTACGTGTGCCAGTTGGCGACGCATTGATCGGCCGTGTTGTAAATTCACTAGGTGAGCCAATCGACGCAAAAGGCCCAATTGAAGCTACCGAATCTCGCTTCGTCGAAGAAAAAGCAAAAGGTATTATGGCTAGAAAGAGCGTTCATGAGCCACTTCAAACAGGTATCAAAGCGATTGACGCACTTGTGCCAATCGGTAGAGGTCAAAGAGAGCTAATCATTGGCGACCGCCAAACTGGTAAAACAACAGTTGCTATCGATACTATCATAAACCAAAAAGGTCAAGATGTTATTTGTATCTATGTAGCTATCGGCCAAAAACAATCAACCGTTGCTCAAGTCGTTAAAAAACTTGAAGAATACGGCGCTATGGACTATACGATAGTTGTAAATGCTGGTGCTAGTGACGCAGCCGCGCTTCAATACCTTGCTCCATATGCTGGCGTAACAATGGGTGAATATTTTAGAGATAACTCTCGCCACGCATTAATCATCTATGATGACTTGTCAAAACACGCGGTTGCTTATCGCGAGATGTCTTTGATCTTAAGAAGACCACCAGGCCGTGAAGCTTATCCAGGTGATGTTTTCTATCTTCACTCAAGACTTCTAGAAAGAGCAAGTAAGCTAAATGATGCACTAGGTGCGGGATCTTTAACGGCTCTACCTATTATCGAGACTCAAGCGGGCGACGTTTCAGCTTATATCCCAACAAATGTTATTTCTATTACAGATGGTCAAATTTTCCTTGAGAGTGACCTATTTAACTCAGGTATCCGTCCAGCGATCAACGTTGGTCTTTCTGTATCTCGTGTTGGTGGTGCGGCTCAAATAAAAGCTATTAAACAAGTTTCTGGTACACTAAGACTAGACCTTGCTCAATACCGCGAACTACAAGCGTTTGCTCAATTTGCAAGCGACCTTGACGAGAGTTCGAGAAAACAACTAGAGCGTGGTCAAAAGATGGTTGAAGTACTAAAACAACCTCCATATTCTCCACTTCCAGTTGAGAATCAAGTAGTTATCATATTTGCTGGTGCTAAGGGTTATTTAGATGATGTTGCAACTGCAAATGTAACAAAATTTGAGGCTGAGCTATATCCATATATTGAGGCAAAATACCCTGAAATTTTTGAGCAAATCAGAACTAAAAAGGTTCTTGATAAAGAAGTAGAAGAAATTTTACATAAAGCGTTGAAAGATTTTAAAGCGACTTTTGCTGCTAACTAGGGCTAAGATATGTCAAATTTAAAAGATATAAAACGAAAGATTAAGAGCGTCCAGAATACTCAAAAGACGACACGTGCGATGAAGCTTGTTTCTACAGCAAAGCTTCGCAAAGCTGAAGAGGCTGCTCGCTACTCTAGAGTTTACGCTCTTAAGATCAATGAGGTTTTATCAGAGATAGCTTATAAGATCAATCAATATGCTTCAGTTATGACTGAGAGTAAATTTTTTAACACAACAAAGAGTGTAGAAAAGGTTGATATTATATTTGTTACCGCTGATAAAGGGCTTTGCGGTGGCTTTAATGTCCAAACTATAAAGACAGTTAGGCGCATGATTGATGAGCTAAAAGCAAAAAAGGTCAAAGTCAGACTAAGAGCTGTTGGTAAAAAAGGTATAGAATTTTTCAATTTCCAAGGCGTTGAACTACTTGAGACTTATGTCGGAGCTAGCTCTTCTCCTACATATGAAAAAGCTCAAAATATCATAAAAGACGCCATTGATGACTTTACAAATGGCATAACTGATAAAGTCGTGCTAATACACAATGGCTATAAAAATATGATTTCTCAAGAGATTAGGGTAAATGATATTGTGCCTATTGAGCCGTCTAAGATAGTTGCTGTTGAGACAAATTCTTTGATGGAATTTGAGCCAGAAGACAATTATACTAAGATCATGGATGAATTGCTCAATAAATATTTTGAGTATAGTATGTATTATGCTTTAGTTGACTCTTTGGCGGCTGAGCACAGTGCTAGAATGCAAGCTATGGATAATGCAACAAACAATGCTAAACAACGCGTTAAACAGTTAAATCTTGCTTACAATAAAGCAAGACAAGAGTCTATTACCACTGAGCTTATTGAGATCATCAGTGGTGTTGAATCAATGAAATAAAAGGAGTATGAATGAAGGGTGTTATTAGTCAAGTTATGGGCCCTGTGGTCGATGTTGACTTTAATGACTACTTGCCAAAGATCAATGAAGCTATCGAAGTTTTCTTTGAGGTTGAGGGCAAGAAACATAAACTAATATTAGAAGTTGCTGCTCACCTAGGCGATAATAGAGTCAGAACGATCGCTATGGATATGAGTGAGGGCTTGACTCGTGGCTTAGAGGCTAAAGCACTTGGTGCACCTATTAGTGTGCCAGTTGGTGAAAAAGTTCTAGGTAGAATTTTTAACGTAGTTGGTGATTTGATCGACGAGGGCGAGGGTATAAATTTTGATAAGCATTGGTCTATCCACCGCGATCCTCCTCCATTTGAAGAGCAAAGTACGAAAAGTGAAATTTTTGAAACTGGTATCAAAGTAGTTGACCTTCTAGCTCCTTACGCAAAGGGTGGTAAAGTAGGCCTATTTGGTGGTGCTGGTGTTGGTAAAACGGTTATTATTATGGAGCTTATCCACAACGTTGCGTTTAAACACAGCGGTTATTCTGTATTTGCTGGTGTTGGAGAGAGAACTCGTGAAGGAAACGACCTTTATCATGAAATGAAAGAAAGTAATGTTTTGGATAAAGTTGCCTTGTGCTATGGTCAAATGAATGAGCCACCAGGAGCAAGAAACCGTATCGCACTAACTGGTCTTACAATGGCTGAGTACTTCCGTGATGAGATGGGACTTGACGTTTTGATGTTTATCGATAACATATTCCGTTTCTCTCAATCAGGTGCAGAGATGTCAGCTCTACTTGGACGTATCCCATCAGCTGTTGGTTATCAACCAACTCTTGCAAGTGAGATGGGTAAATTCCAAGAGAGAATCACATCAACTAAAAAAGGTTCGATTACATCTGTTCAAGCTGTTTACGTTCCAGCTGACGACCTTACGGATCCAGCTCCTGCTACTGTTTTTGCTCACCTTGATGCTACGACAGTTCTTAACAGATCGATCGCAGAGAAAGGTATCTATCCAGCTGTTGATCCGCTTGATTCTACTTCAAGAATGCTCGATCCTCAAATTTTAGGAGCAGATCACTATAAGGTAGCTCGTGGCGTTCAAGCTGTGCTTCAAAAATATAAAGATCTTCAAGATATCATCGCTATCCTTGGTATGGACGAGCTTAGCGAAGAAGATAAGCTAACAGTTGATAGAGCAAGAAAGATAGAGAGATTTTTATCTCAGCCTTTCTTCGTTGCTGAAGTATTTACAGGTAGCCCTGGCAAATATGTAAGTCTTGACGAAAATATAGCTGGCTTTAAGGGAATTTTAGAGGGTAAATATGATCATTTACCAGAAGCAGCATTTTATATGGTTGGAAATATAGATGAGGCTTTAGCTAAAGCTGAGAAACTTAAGGCTTAAATTTAAAAAGGAAGCGTAATGGATAAATTACATTTAGAGATCGTAACTCCTCAAGGTCAGATATTTAATGATGACGTGAGTAGTGTAGTGCTTCCAGGTAGCGAGGGTGAGTTTGGTGTTTTACCAAACCATGCCTCATTAATATCTCTTTTAAAAGCAGGTATTATAGATATAGAACATAAAAATAAAAAACATGATGTTGTTGCGATTAACTGGGGCTATGCAAAGATTGACGAAGGTAAGGTAGTAATACTTGCTGACGGCGCGATTTACGTCTCTGGCGATAGTGAAAGTGAACTTGCAAATTCATTGGAAGCTGCTAGAAATTTGATAGAGAGTATGAGCAGTGACACAAATGCTTTTGCAGCAACTATATCTAAAATGGAAAATGTAGTGAGAACTAGATAAGTGGGCGGTATAGATTTATTTTTAAATTACATTCAAAGAAGTAGTTTTATTACAATTATTGTTTTAACTTGGCTGTCAATATATTTTATAGTTAGTTTCACAATTCTTTTTTCAAGAATGGCTGGTATTGGAGCTTGGCAAAAACGTGAGCAAAATGCACTTGAAGCACTGCTTATGGGTGCTAAAAATATTCCAAATGATTCGTCTTTGAGAAAATGTGCAAATGGAAGAATCTCAAGAGAAAAGCTAAATGTATGTATAAGCATAGCCGAGAAAAATGCTACAAGTGGACTAACGTGGCTAAGTGTAATAGCATCTACTTCGCCTTTTATCGGTCTTTTTGGAACCGTTGTTTCTATTTTAGAGACATTTTCACAGCTTGGAAATGGTGGAGGTTCATCACTTGGTATTATCGCTCCAGCTATTTCAGAGGCACTTGTTGCAACTGGTTGCGGAATTTTTGTTGCCATCCCAGCATATACATTTAATTTACTCATAAAAAGAAAAGCTTATGAATTAATGAGTGTTATTGAGCGTCAGGCTGATGTTATGATAGCACTTAAAAAAGATGATGAGATACTATAAATGGCCGTTAAATTTACCGATGAGACACCAGAGCTAAATATAACTCCTCTTGTTGATATTATGCTTGTTTTACTAGCCATTTTAATGGTTACTATGCCAACTATAACATATCAAGAGGATATTACTCTTCCAGATGGTTCAAAGGCGAAAACTTCAACATCTAAGCAAAAAGACCTTATAGTATCTATAAATTCGCAAGGACAAGTTAGAATTGATCAGAGTACTATGAGCCTTGCTGAGTTTCCTGATAATATTGCATTAATGAGTACAAAATACGATAAAACCTCGCCTATCTATATAAAAGCTGACAAAAATTTAAAATACGATGATGTTATGTTTGTATTAAAGACTTTGAAAGGTGCTGGTTTTAATAAAGTAGCTTTAGAGACAAACGGTTAAGATGTCAAATAAAGTTAAATTTCCAACGCTTAGTTCGTTTCTTGTAGCGTTTTGTATTTACGTTACTATTATACTTATTTTATTTATAAAGCTTACATTTTTTGTAGAGCCTCCTAAAAAATATACCGATGATAAAGATGCTATTATGGATGTGGTTATGGTTGATAGGGAGGTTGATCAAACCATTAAAGCTCCAAAACAAGCAGATGAAGTAGTTAAAGAGACAAAGCCTGAACCAAAAAAGGAGTCAGAAGAAGATAAACAAGAGACTACAAATAAGCCTGTTGTACCAGATGAACCATTACCTACCCCAAGCTTACCAACTCCTCCAAAAGAGGAACCAAAACCTGAGCCTAAAAAACCAGAACCAAAACCAGAAATTTTAAAACCAAGTGAAGAGTCTAAAGAAGATGTTAAACCAGAGCCAAAACCTGAGCCTAAGCCTACACCAAAGCCAGTTGAAAAGCCAAAACCCAAAGAGCCAAATATAAAAGATCTCTTTAGTGACATAGACCCTACAAAACTCAAAAAAGATGATGGTATAAAAAAGGTTGAAAATAAAGTGCAAAGCCGTAAAAAGAGCGAGGCTTCTAGCTCAAAGGCTGCAAAAGAGGCTAGTGATATTATAAAAAGCCTAAAGATAGATCAAAATCCAACCGCTCCGAAATCACAATCTACCGGTACTTACGATCCACTAATGGGTGCGATAACAAAACAAATTCAAAGAAGATGGCAAAGCTATAAGGCTGATTCTGCAAATTTGGCTAAAGTTAAAGTTATGATAGATCAAAGTGGAAATTTCAACTATGAAATTTTAGAGCTATCATACAATGAAGAGTTTAATGCAAAGGTAAAAGAGTGTCTGGAAAAGCTTACTGCAGAGAAATTTCCATTTAATCCAGACAAAAGTACTACTTTTAATTTAAATTTAGAAGATAAAATAAACTAAAATTTATAAATTTACGGAGTAGAGATGAAGAAAATTTTTCTTTTTTTGTGTGTTGCTCTAGGGCTTTATGCTGCTGACGCGACCATATCTGTTATTAACCAAGGTGTTGCTTTGCCAAAGATAGCTTTGCAAGATGCAACTACAGTTGTTAGTGATGCGGGCTTTAAAGATAAATTCTTTAAGATCATGCTAGGTGACTTGAAAGTTAGCTCTGACTTTGAGGTTATCGAAGATCACGTGCCTTCAACCTATGAGGGAACAGCAGCTACAAATACAATGAGCGACAAAGGTGTTGAGCTTATCTTTAGATATGCTCTTGAAGGTTCTATGGGCTCACCTCTTACTTTAAGAGTAAAACTCATCGATGCTAAAACAGCAACTACAAGGTATGAGAGAGTCTATAATATGCCTGATGGTGCAAAGTATCCGTTTTTAGCGCATAAAAGTATAGTTGAGCTTACTAATGAACTAAATTTACCACCAGTTGGCTGGATGGAAAAATTTATTATTCTTTCAAAATATACTTCAGCTCGCCAAAGTTCTATCATAGTTGCTGATTATACACTTACATATCAAAAGACCATAGTAAGTGGTGGACTAAATATTTTCCCTAAATGGGCTGGAGCTGATCAAAGTAAATTTTACTATACATCTTATGTAAGCAATAAGCCAACTTTATTTAGATATGATCTAAATTCTGGTACAAAAACAAAGATAATTGATAGCATTGGCATGCTTATAGCCTCAGATGTTAGTAAAGATGGAAGTAAAATTTTATTAACTATGGCACCAAAAGATCAACCAGATATATTTATCTATAATACAAATAGCAAAAATTTGACGCAGATTACTAATTATCCAGGCATAGATGTAAATGGAAATTTTGTAGATAATGATAGTAAGATAGTTTTTGTATCAGATAGGCTTGGTTATCCTAATGTTTTTGCAACTCCTGCGATTTCTGGCGGAAGCGTTGAACAAATGGTATTTCATGGTAAGAATAATAACTCTGTAAGCACATTTGAAAATTATGTTGTTTATTCAAGCAGGGAAGCAAGCGGTAGTTTTAATATATATCTAATTTCAACTCAAACGGATTTTATACGACAGCTTACAGCAAATGGCAAAAATAACTATCCAAGATTCTCAAGCGATGGGCAAAGCGTTGTCTTTATAAAAGAGCTTGGCGGTCAAAGTTCACTAGGTGTTGTTAGGCTAAATGAAAACAGAAGTTTTCAGTTTCCTTTAAAAGTAGGAAAAATTCAATCTATAGATTGGTAATATTCTGATAAAATTTAAGATTTTTGTGATATAATTCGACCAAATTTCTAAAAAAGGATAAGGAATGAAAAAAGTAGTTCTAGCAAGTGTTGCAGTTGCAACTTTATTGTTGAGCGGTTGTAGCTCAAAAAACCCTGAAGTTGATATGAATTCAAATTCAAATCAATCTGCAGACAATTCAGGTAGCATGAGCGATGCTGATAGATTAGCAGCTCTTATTGCTAACATCGAGAGTCAAGTTAAAAGTGTATACTTTGACTTTGATAAATTTAATATCAAAGCTGATCAACAAGGTGTTGTTAGCTCAAATGCATCAGTATTCAACCAAGCTGACGCTCAAGCTCTTTCTATAAAAGTAGAAGGTAACTGCGATGAGTGGGGTACAGATGAGTATAACTATGCTCTTGGTTTAAAACGTGCTAAAAGTGCTAAAGATGCTCTTGTAAGAAATGGCGTTAGTGCTGATAGAATCGCTGTAGTTAGCTTCGGCGAAAGTAATCCAGTTTGTACAGACAAAACAAAAGCTTGCGATGCTCAAAATAGACGTGCAGATTTCAAAGTACTTCCGTAATTTGTAATTAAATAATAATGAATAAAAAAATAATTGTAGTGGCTCTGATTGGAGCCACTATCTCTATTACCTCCGGCCAAGAGATTTCAGCTTTTGATGCAGGCAATATGGATAGTGCGAATCCATATGGTCTAACCGACAATGAAAAAGTTACCCTAAATAATAAGCGAAGTGTTCAAAATATTGAAGAGAATATGAATAGTGTTTTAGAACAACTTCAAGGTTTGCAAAGCTTGTTTGAGAGCATGAGTGCCAGGATGAACAAGCTTGAGCAAAGAATGAACGATATCGAAACCAAAGTCAATGGCGGTATAAGCGATTCTGGTGTAAGTTTGACATCATTAAAAGCTTATGTTGATGAGACTAGAGAAATACAAGATAAAAACTATAAAAACATTACTGCTGCCTTAAATAAATTAGGTGCGATAATGGATAAAAATGCTGCTCAACCAAAGCAAAATGCAAATCCAAAACAACAAAGTAAGCCAACTTCAAATTTTAGTGGAAAAAGCGATAAAGATATTTTGGCTGATGGCATTAAACTTCTAAATTCTGGCAATAGCACAGAAGCAGCTGAATATTTTGAATATTTAAATAAAAAAGGCTATAAAACTGGTGCAACAAATTATTATTTAGGTGAAGTTGCTTACAGTCAAAAATCATACAGTACAGCTATACAATACTACAAAAAAAGCATACAGAACGAAGATAAGGCTGACTATACACCAAAACTTCTATATCACACAGCTATAAGCTTTGATAAGATAGGTGATACGCAAAGTGCAAATAGATTTTATAAGGCTTTAAAAGTCGGTTATCCAGATAGTATAGAAGCCAAAGCCTCTCCTAATAGAAACTAAATTTTAATCTTTTTTAGATATAATCCCACATTAATCAAAAAACCAAATCTAAGGAGATTATTGTGAGTAAAGATCAAGTTATAACTATGTTTTACGAACTAAAAGATGCTAATACTGGTGAAATTTTAGAGTCAAACATGCAAGAAGGTGGCCAAATTTCGTTTATAACAGGGCATGGCCATATTATAGAAAAGCTTGAAGAAGAAGTAAGCAAATTAAAATCAGGCGAAAGAGCAACTATAAGCGTAAAGGCAGCAGAGGGTTGTGGTGAATATAATAACGAAGCCATTCAGTCGTTACCAAAAGAGCAGTTTGCTGGTATAGATTTACATGAAGGAATGGAACTTTTTGGTCAAAATGAGGATGGCTCAAGCGTTCGTGTTATTGTTAAAGAGATCAAAGATGACGAAGTAACAGTTGATTTTAATCACCCATATGCTGGTAAAGATTTACTATTTAATGTTGAAGTTTTAGAAGTTAGAGATGCGACAGAAGATGAAAAAGCAACAGGCATGGTAGCTGGGGCTCATACTTGCGGTTGCGGTGGTCACGATCATGAGCATGAACATGAGTGCTGCGGAGGTCATGGACACGGACATGAGGATGGCGGTTGCGGTTGCGGTGGGCACGGACATCACCATCACTAAGAAGCTAAAATGAAAAAATTTGCTTTTGTTTTTGCGGGCCAAGGCTCGCAAAGTATTGGTATGGGAAAAGACTTTTACGAAAATTTTTCTACTGCTAAATTACTTTTAAATGATGCTTGTAATGACACTGGCATTGATTACAAAGAGCTTTTATTTACACAAAACGATAAGTTGGATAAAACAGAATTTACTCAGCCAGCTATCGTTTTAAACTCACTAATGACTTATTTGGCTTTTTCAAATTTTATTAAAGATAAACCAGAATTTAGCCTTGGGCACTCACTTGGAGAATTTACTGCTCTTGCAGTTAGTGGAGCATTTAATTTTATTGATGCGATTAGGCTTGTAAATTTGCGTGGTAAATTTATGCAAGAAGCCTGCGTTGGCAAAGATGCTGGCATGATGGTAGTTCTTGGACTTAGTGATGAAGTGGTTGAAGAAATTTGTAAAAAAGCAAGAGAAGAAGGTTTACAAATTTATGCTGCAAACTACAACTGCGATGGACAAATCGTTGTCGCTGGCGTAAGAGCCGATCTTGCTAGTTATGAAGCAAAATTTAAAGAAGCTGGCGCAAAAAGAGTAATGCTTTTAAATATGTCAGTAGCAAGCCATTGTCCGATACTTGAGCCAGCTAGTGTTAGACTAGCAAGTGAGCTTGAGAGTACTTTGGCTACCAATTTTTCTCCAGTTGTCTCAAATGTAAATGCTAAAATTTATACTGATAAAAGCGAAGCACTAGTCCTACTAAAAGAGCAGCTAATAAAACCAGTTTGCTATAAACAGAGCATTAAAAACTATGAAAATGATGTTGATTGTTTTATCGAGCTTGGTGCTGCGACGTTAAAGGGCATCAATAAAAAAATTACTGAAAAGCCAACTTATAGTATTACTGATATGGCAAGTCTTGAAGAAGTTGTGAAAATTTTGGAGGAGAGATGATAGCGATACTTGGAGCTATGCAAGAGGAGATAATACCGATCCTTGAAATGGTTGGTGAATATAAAACTGTTCAATATGCAAATAATAAATTTTACTTAGCAAACTATAAGGGAAAAGAGCTAGTCATTGCCTATTCAAAGATAGGTAAAGTAAATGCAGCCATAACGGCAACTTTAATGGTAGAAAAATTTAAGGCCTCAAAATTGCTCTTTACTGGCGTAGCTGGCTCACTTGATGAGAGTTTAAAAATAGGTGATATGCTTTATGCTACTAGCTTGGTGCAACATGATCTTGATATCACGGCTTTTGGCCATCCTTATGGCTATGTGCCAGGCACAAGTATCTTTGTCAAAAGTAATGTAGGGCTAAATGAACTGGCAAAAAAGATAGCTGATAAAAAAGATATGGGCTTAAGCGCTGGTATTATTGCGACTGGAGATCAGTTTATCTGCGATAATGAAAAGAAAGCTTGGATTAAAAAGATATTTAATGCGAGCGCTACCGAGATGGAAGGTGCTAGCGTTGCACTAGTTTGCGAAACACTTGGTGTGCCATTTTTTATACTAAGAGCTATCAGCGATGGGGCTGGTGATGCAGCAGAGTTTGACTTTGATAAATTTTTGCAAGATTCAGCAAATGTTAGTGCAAAATTTATACTTGAAATGGTAGAAAATTTATGATAGAGCTTAGCAAAAGGCTTCTTAGGCAAGTTGGTCAGACAAATGCCAGATACAAGATGATAGAGGGCGGAGATAAGATCTTGCTTGGTCTTAGCGGTGGTAAAGATAGCCTCGCACTAGCTCACGTACTAAAGCATATCCAAAACGTTACACCTGAGAAATTTGAGTTTAAAGCAGTAACACTAAGCTACGGCATGGGTGAGGACTACGCTTATCTTACGAAGCATTGCAATGAGCACGGAATAGAGCATGAAGTGATAGATAGCTCAATTTTTGAAATTTCAAAAGAGAAAATCCGTAAGAATTCCAGTTTTTGTAGTTTCTTTTCTCGTATGAGAAGAGGTTATCTTTATACTTACGCCTTAAAGCATGGTTTTAATAAGCTCGCGATTGCTCATCATTTAGATGATGCAGCGGAGAGCTTTTTTATGAATTTTACCTATAATGGTGCACTAAGGACGCTTGCTCCAAAATATACTGCAAAAAATGGCATCACAGTTATTAGACCGTTTATCTTCGTTCGCGAGAGACAGCTTCGCGAAAATGCTATCAAAAATGAATTAAGAGTCATTGGCGATGAAGCATGCCCTGCAATGAGATTTGACGTAAAGATGCCGCATGCTAGATATGAAACCAAAAAGCTTTTAGCAACTTTAGAAAAAGAAAATCCAAAGCTTTTTACTTCGCTAAAAGCAGCATTTGAAAATATCCATACTGATACTTTTTTTGCTCTCAATAGCAGTAGTGAAGAGTAAAATTTTACTTGCTTTTTGGGACTAATCCCAAGAAGCAAGCTATAAATATCTCTATTTTAATTAGCTCGTATCAAAATAAATAAAAAACAGCAATTTTTAATCTTCTTTTTAAAAATTTTTTACTCTTTGGTTGTAATTTTATAATTTGGAAATTTGAAGTTAAAAAATAGTCATATACTTTAAAGAATAAGATGATAGATATTTAAGATAGCAAGTATAGCTTAAAGTCCGTCAAGTAAAATTTTATAAAGGCGGTTTATCTCATCGTCATTTAGCTCGATCGTGCTTTTTGTATCAAACAAATTTTTGATCTTGCTAGCGTCAAATTCGCTCCTATCTAGGCAGTGCTTGTGAGAGGGCAAAAAGCCACGAGTTAGGCAAAGCTCGCTCTCTATCTCCTCATCACAGATAAAGCACTCAAGCTCGCTGTGAAGCCTACCTTCATACTCTAAAATTTTAACGTAGCTTTCGATGATAAGGCGTTTTGGATTTTGTAGCTGCATCTGCTTGGCGCAGCGATCAAGCTCGTTAAAGTAAATTTCATCGAGCTGCTCGACCTCTTTTAGATGATCATAAAGTAGGCGCATGAACTGCTGCCAAATGATGAGCTTATCGCGCTCTAGTAGCCACTTAAAGCCAAGGTGAAGTATGCTTCTAAGCTTTGGTAGAAATTTCGCCTCTTGCTCTAGCTCAAAGTCGATCTTATAGCCAGTCATGATATTTGAGTGGCGTGCGCCAAAAAATCTATACGACTTTACGAGCAAATTTGTCGTTAGCACAAAGACTAAAAGGTCCTCGTCTCTGACCTTTTGCACACGCAGGATGTAGCCTTGCATCTAGGCAAAAAACTCCCTTATGCGCTCTCTCATCGCTGTCGTGTCTTTGATGAAATTTATATCGTTTCTAAAGGTTGTTGCACCGTCGATGCCCCTGCTGTACTGATGCAAATGCTTTCTAAATATGCAAAGCCCATGCTCGCCGTAATGCTCGATCATCGCATCAAAGTGGGCTAGTATGATCTTTTGCTTTAACGCCTTATCTACGCTAGTTTTGGCCTTTATCTCGTGAAATATCCAAGGGCTACCTATGCTTGCTCTGCCGATCATTAGGGCGTCACACTTTGTAAGGTTTAAAATTTCATCTGCATTTTGTGCATTTATATCGCCATTTGCGACGACTGGAATTTTTACACTAGCCTTTACTCTAGCGATCGCTTCGTAATCAACCTTTGCACTGTATCCGCCAGCTCTTGTACGCCCATGCACTGCGATGTAGTCTGCGCCGGCTTCTTCGCAGGCTTTTGCTATCTTTTCTTCATTTTTATCGTTAAAGCCAAGTCTAAATTTAACACTTAGGCTCTCTTTGTTTGAGACGCTTTTTATGGCTGAGATTATATTTTGAAGTTTGTTAAGATCGTTTAGTAAAGCAGAACCCGCTCCTTGTCTAACGACCTTTGGTACGGGGCAGCCGCAGTTTAGATCGAGCCCATAAATTCCATCAAATTTATTGATGATTTGCACAGCTTTTTTTATATTTTCTGTGTCATTACCAGCTATTTGAACGATATAAGGCTCTTCGTTTGAGGATTTTTTAATCATTTCAAACGTTTTTTCACTGCTCTCATAGACCAAGGCGTTTGCGCTGATCATTTCGCTAACAGTGACATCACAGCCAAATTTTTTAACTACGCTTCTTAGTGGCAAGTCAGAAAAGCCAGCAAGAGGTGCTAAGAAAAGTGGCTTTTTGCTAAAGTCTATCATTTAAAAAATAGTGAGCTAGGCACCATTTTGCCGTTATCTCGTAAAAACAGCAAGACCTTTATCTCTTTAAACTCATCTGGGTCGCTACCTTCGATAGCCTCTCTTACTTTATCAAGCATCTGAAGCTCAAATAGCGCATATACGTAAGCCTCATCAGCGTCAGCATGGATGCTTTTTAGCTTCTCAAAGATGCCGATAAATGCATCTGGTTTTAGCTTATTTTTAAGCATTATAGCTACTTTGTCGTATTGTGCTTTTGTCACTTTTGCGTTGTTTAAAAGATCAAAAATTTCATCACTGCTTAGATCGATCTCGTCATTTACAAAGCGGGTAATAATAAGCATTATATCTTCACTCGCTAGTTCAAAATTTAATCTTTTGATCTCGCTAAAAGAAGCTACTTTTATGAGTTTATCAAATGCGGCTTTTTTAAGGCTCTCGTTTTGATCTTGATTTTTAAGTATGTCAAGATAGTAAGTAGGTAGTTGCTCGATTTTATTTAGCTCATTTAGGATATTTAACTTGCTATCTTTTGCTAGTCTAAATTTCTTTAGATCGACAATCTCTTTATTTTTTATACTTTTTATAGTTTGTAAGATATTGTTTATCTCGGCATCATCTACACCGACATCTTTAAGCTCGCCTACTGGTGAGATAGAACGAGTAAGCTGTGAGGCGATCTTGTAAGTATCGGTTTTAAAGTCTTTGTTGCTCTCAAAGCCAAGAAGTGTCTCTTTGGCTAAATCTTTATAAAGCTGGCTATCTTTTTTGATCCATTTTTTATATCTATAAAAAGCATATCCATGATAAGCGATATGAAGTAGAGCAAGAAGTGCTAAAACAGCTACTGGAAGAGCGACCCAAATAGCAATTGGCAAAGTTATAGTTTGGCCTAAAAGCTCAAATGTGTAATCAGAACTATTAAGAGAATAAGCAAGTCCTGCAACAACTACTATATAGATTATGCAATAGACGAGAAATTTTCTAGTTTTCATATTTTCTCCTTAGTTTTTTGCTGTTTTTTCGATTATTTCACGGCAAGTTATGCAGTATTTTGCATGCGGTTTTACCTTTAGTCGCGGTATACTGATCTCCTCTTCACACATATCACAAATTCCATAAGTTTTGTTTGCTATCTTCTCTAGTGCTTCATCTATTTCTGATAGCTCCGCTCTTTGTTGCGTCGAGATGGAATGCTCTATTAGCTGGTCTGTATTTACCGAGGCTATATCAAACTCATCGCTTACACCACTATCTCTTAAGCCATTTACTTCAACAGATGAATCATAGATATTTTTTTTGATCTGTAATTTTCTTTCTTCAAGTAATTTTTTAAAAAAATTTAGCTCAGTTTGTGTCATTTATATTCCTTTATTTGTGATATGGGTGGTTTGCATTTATGCAAAGTGCTCTAAAAATTTGCTCAAAAAGTACAAGCTTGGCAACCTTATGTGCCATCGTCATCTTGCTTAAGCTTACAATTTTTTGCGCTTTATTCTTTAAATTTTGGCTAAGGCCATAAGCTCCACCTATGAAAAAGTTAATTTGTGAATTTGAGTTTAAAATTTGTGCGAATTCTTGGCTGTCAAGTTGCAAGCCATTTTCATCAAGCATTACGCAAAAGCCTTTTAAATTTGGCTCATAAATTTCATCATAAGCTCTTAATGCTTCGCTTTTTCCAGTACTTTGAGCTTTTGCTATTTTTTCATTGAAAAAGACTTTATCGTTTATCTTGGCAAATTTTGCACTCATTTTTATATATTCTTGTATCTCGTTTTCAAAGTTGTCACGTGATGATTTTTGAATGCTAAAAACTGAAATTTCCAAATTTAGCCTTTGGTTTTTAGCTTTAGTTCAAAGTTGTTTCCACTCTCATCTTGGTTATCTTTTTGATGTATTGTCTTATTATTTGTGAGAAATTTAACCATATCGCTTATATATTTTTTATGTTCGCTTCTTGGCACAATAGCATCGATTAAGCCATGTTCTAATAAAAACTCGGCTCTTTGAAATCCCTCTGGAAGGTCAGCACCAATGGTTTGTTTGATGACCCTTTGACCGGCAAAGCCTATTAAAGCGCCAGGTTCAGCGATTATTAGATCTCCAAGCGAAGCAAAAGAGGCGCTAACACCACCCATTGTCGGATCAGTAAGTATTGAGATGTAAGGTAGTTTCGCTTCATCAAGTAGTTTTAAAGCAGCTGATGTCTTTGACATTTGCATCAAAGAGAATGTGCTCTCTTGCATTCTAGCTCCACCTGAAGCACTCACTATGACTAAAGCTTGGCGTTTTTCTATTGCTCGTTTTATCGCTCTTACGATCTTTTCACCCTCAACTGAAGCTAGCGAACCACCCATGAAGCCAAAGTCAAAAACAACTAGCTGGATCTCTTGTCCGTCGCATTTACCTTCGCCACATATCACTGAGCTTGTGTGTCCTGTTTTTTCTTTATTTTCTGTGATTCTTTTTTTGTATGATTTTTTATCAACAAAATTTAATGGATCTACCGGTTTTAAATTTGCGTCAAATTCTACAAAGCTATCTTCATCACAGATCAAATTTATGCGATCAGTAGCTTTTAGTCTCATATGATAACCGCATTTAGGGCATACATTAAAACAAGCTTCAACTTCTTTGTAGTACATCAGTGAGTGACAGTTGTCGCATTTTACCCAGTGTGTAGGTGCTTCTTCTGGACGAGGTTGAGCTTTTCTTATCTTTGAAAAAATGTCTGAGAAATTCATCTTTTTACCCACTTATATTAAAAATTGTGGGATTATATCTAATGTTAGCCTTGCTTTTTCTTATATGACTTAAAGTTTGTTTATTTGTGGAGGTTTAAAGGGGCAAGCTAGCCCCTTAAAAGTATTTTATTAGAAGCGTCTTCCGATAGTAAATTCAAATGTATTTGTATCATCGCCCTCTTTAGGTTTAAGAGCTTTTGCGAAGATTAGTTGAAGTGGTCCGATAGGTGTTATCCACTCGATACCTGTACCAACTGATGATCTTTTTATCTCGTTTAGACTATTTTCACCGATCATACCATAGTCGTAAAATACAACACCACGCATTTTGACACGATCTATTATAGGGAAGCTTATTTCAGCTGAATTATTAAACGAAGTTTCGCCGCCATATTCGTAGTAGTCGCCATTATATTTTACCTTTGGAGATACGGTTCTGCTCTCGTAACCACGTAAACTTCTTATACCACCAAGGTAAAGTCTTTCGTTGATCGGAGTATATCCTCTTTCCCAAATTTTGCCAAAGCTTGCTTTGTATCTTAAGATAAGATCGTAGTCGATGTACTCTCTAAGACCTAGGTAGTAGTTAAAATTTGTGCGATTTTTGATAAAGTCTATATCGCCACCAAGTCCAGCTATCTCAAATGATGTACTAGCTATGATGCCACGTCTTGGCAAGTAATAATCATCGGTGCTATTATATGTTAAAGCCGGAGTTATAGCGCTTTTTATAGCTTTACCTTCTCTATAAATTTCTTTTTTAGTTTTTGTGTTGATATCTCTTAGTTCATCATCTTTTAAAGTAATTTTGCTTTGCTCAATGTTGTAAGTAAGTGATGCACTTAAATTTCTAGTTAGTTTTCTACCTAGTGTTGTGCTAAAGCCATAGCTTCTCTCTTTATATGTTCTCCAGTCATAGTCATTTGCGTAAAGTGTTCCACCAAGGCTATACTCTGAGTCAAAAATTCTTGGGTTTGTAAGACTTATCTGGCCTGAAAGCTCTCTGTCGCTCTTATCTACGCTTACTTGTCCTTGAAGGCCAGAGCCAAAGATATTTGTGTCAGAAAGTGCTGCATTTAATAATAGTCCGTCACTACTGCCGTATCCGATACCGCCGCTTATTGAGCCAGTCGAAGCCTCTTTTACTTTTACTTTTAGATCGACAGTATTTTTATCAACTGGATCTTCTTCTATCTCAACATCGTCAAAGTAGCTTGTTCTTTTTAATGCATCTTTTGAGTCTTGAAGGTCGGTTCTGCTATATAAATTTCCTTCAGTTAGATAAAGTTCGCGTCTTACAACGCGGTCAACAGTCCTATCGTTTCCTGAAATTTGAACATTTCTTATATATACTTTTTCGCCAGGATCTACTTCATAATCAATATCGACAGTTTTATTTTCATCAAATTTATCAGTTTTTGGATAGACTTTTACAAATGCATAACCTTTATCAGCAACCATATCATCGAGCTTTTTCATATCTTGGCGAAGTCTTGCTGAGTTCATCGTATCGCCAGCCTCAAGCCTAAAGTCATCTATGATCTTTTCAGTATCAAGCTCTAGCTCTTCAGGTGCCGTAATGCTTACATTTGAAACCTTATAAGGCTCACCTTCATGAACATAATAAGTGAGATCAGCCGTGTAATTATCAAACGATGAATTTAAATAAGGTGACGAAATAGTCGCGTCTAAATAGCCTTTTTGGAAATATTTGTCTTGTATTCTTGCCGGATCATTTTCAAGCTCAAAAAGTTTAACTTTACCATCATTTCTGCCCCAAAGCCAGCCCATAAATTCTCTACTTTTATTTGCAACTACTGGCTCAATGTCGTCATAATCAAACTCTTTTGCACCGACTAAATTTACATTTTTGATTATCATATTTTCGCCACGGTTTATGTTAAGTGTTATAAAAAGTGAGCTGTCGTTATCTGCAACTGGTTGTTTTTCTACGTCTACAACGGTATCAAAATAACCCTTTGACTCATAATACTGACGAATTCTCTCTTTAGTTTTTTCTATTGTAAGCTCATCATACATATTGCCTGGTTTGATGTTGATTAGCGACTCGATCGCAGTTTTATCATTTGTTACGACGCCTTTTAGATCGACTCTCGCAACACTTGGCTTCTCTTTTACAGCTACTAAAAGATTGCCATTGCCTGTATCTTCTATGTAGATATCGTCGAAATAATTTTGTTTGTATAAATTTGTGATCGCCTTATCGCTAAGCTTTGGAGTCAAATCCTGACCGACTTTTAGGCCCATTATTTGGCTTGCTACTTCAGGCGAAAGGTGAATTAGGCCTTTAAAATTTATTGACTGGATTGTTTGTGCGCTTAGTCCACTGAAAGCTAATGCTAATAAAAATAATTTCTTTTTCATTAAATTTAACCTAGAGTTTTAGTATAAGTGCGTATAATATCATATTTTATTTTTAATAAATTTAAATTTTATAATTTTGAAGGTTTTTTTATGAAAATAGGTATCATCGGACTTGGTCTTATGGGCGGCTCACTTGGGCTAGCATTAAAAGATGAAAAATTAATCTCTTGTGTTAGCGGATACGACAAAGATGAAAATCATAGCAAAAAGGCCTTAGAGCTTGGCTTGGTGCATGAAATTTTAAGCATTGACGAGATGAAAAAGAAGTGTGACATCATCTTTTTGGCTGTACCAGTCGAGGCTATCGTGAGCATCGTGCAAAATTTAACTGATATCAGCGAAGATACAACTATTATTGATTTTGGCTCAACTAAACAAAAGATCATCGAGGCAGTACCAGAAAAAATTCGTAAAAATTTCATCCCAGCTCACCCGATGGCAGGTACTGAGTATTCTGGTCCAGAGGCTGCCTTTAAATCACTTTACACAGGAGCAACTGTTATCGTTTGTGACTTTGCAGAAAGCGCAGAAAAACATGTAAAAAGAAGCGTGGAGTTATTTTCTTGCCTTGGCATGAAGATTATTTTTATGAGTGCGAAAGAACATGATCATCACGTGGGTCTTATTTCGCATTTGCCTCATGCGATTGCATTTTCGCTTGCTAGTGGGATATTAAAAGAAGAGGATAAAAGGCATATTGTAGCACTAGGTGGACCTACATTTAAGGGCATGATACGTGTTGCAAAGAGTTCGCCTTTTATGTGGAGCGATATCTTTAAGCAGAATAAAAATAATGTTGTTGAAGCTATAAATATGTTTGAAAAAGAGCTAAATTTGTGCAAAGATCTCATCAAAGATGAACGCTGGGACGAACTTTTTGCCTGGATGAGCGACGCTAGGGCTGTAAGAGAAATTTTGTAATTAACTAAAAATTTATTGATTTACGTGTAAAATTTTGCAAATTAAATTTAAGGTAAAAATATATGTATAGACGTGGAATTGGTGGTTTTGGTATTGTTGTGCTTTTGCTAATTTTAATTTTAGCCGGTGGTTTTGGCTATGCTTTGATGTCAAAAGATTTTGAGCGAAATGAACCAATAATCGGTGTTGCTGATAAGGTTTATTGGAATCTTAGAACCCCAATGAATATCAAATTTAAAGACGATAGCGGTATAAAATTTGTACGAATTAGTATGAATGATGGGAAAAATGATCTAAATTTATTAAATCAAATCATACAAAATCCAAGTACCGAGCTTGATGTAAATTTAACCTTTCCAAAGACTGGCTTTTTTGCTCAAAAAGATACTTATGAGATGAATATTGAAGCTGTAGATACTAGTAAATGGAGCTTTTTTACTGGCAACAAAGCTAGTAAAAAGGTTGAAGTGGTGCTTGATACTTCAAAGCCTGATCTTTACGTGCTTTCGCAGTCTTATTCTATCTCAAAAGGTGGTAGTGCGGTTGTGGTCTTTAGAGCGACTGATAACCAGCTAAAAGAGGTCTATGTGCAGACAAATTTTGGTAAGAAATTTAAGGCTGTCCCATTTTATAAAGAGGGCTTTTATGCAGCACTCGTTGCTTGGCCAGTTCAGGTTGAAAATTTTAGTGCTGAGGTCATTGCAAGAGACTTTGCAGGCAACGAAAGCAAGTCACATGTTAGATATTTTTACGAAAATGTAAAGTATAAAACTTCAACTATTGCATTAAATGATAGATTTTTAGATGGTAAGATAGTTGATTTAACTGATCAATATGCAAAAGATCCAAGCGCACTTTCAAGACTTGAAAAGATGAGATTTGTCAATGAAACGCTTAGAAATTCAAACGAAGAAAAAATAACAGCACTTACTACAAATCCTGGTGATGAGATGTTAACTAGCTTTAGTGTGACACCATTTTACCCACTAAGAAATGGTAAAAAAGTGGCTGACTTCGCCGATCACCGATACTATACATATAATAACGAGCAAGTAAGCGAATCTTGGCATATGGGAATAGACTTTGCAAGTGTGGCAGCGGCTCCTATAATAGCTAGTAATGCCGGCCGTGTCGTACTTGCATCTGAAAATGGAATTTATGGATTAAATATTGTGATAGATCATGGATTTGGGCTTTATTCGCTTTATGGACACTGCTCAAGCACTAGAGTAAAAGAGGGCGATATGGTGGCAGCTGGCGATCAGATAGGTACTACTGGAACTAGTGGTCTTGCGCTTGGAGATCACCTTCACTTTGGAATTTTAGTCCAAGGTGAAGAGGTAAGACCTCAACAATGGATGGATAAAAAGTGGATAAAAGACAATATCACAAGTGTCTTAGATGCTGCAAAAGCAATGATAGACAAGAACTAAAAATTTGAAAAATTGATTTTTTAGTGCTATCATAAGCGGATTAAAAATATAAGGAAAATTCTTGAAACAAACTACTATCGCAAGACGCGTTGAGACCGTTGGTATAGGGCTTCATAAAGGTGAGCCGATAAGACTTATACTAGAACCTCTTGATGCAAATTCTGGTATTATTTTGCACCGCGAAGATCTTGGTATTAGTTTTAAAGCTGAACCTAAAAATGTTATAAATACGCAGATGGCAACCGTTGTTGGCAACGAAAAGGGCTTTATTAGTACGATCGAACACCTGATGTCAGCCATAAATGGTTATGGTATTGATAATATTAGAATTTCTGTTGATGCAAATGAAATTCCTGTCATGGATGGCAGTGCGATAAGCTTTTGTATGCTACTTGATGAAGCTGGCATAAGATATCTTGATGCTGGCAAAAAAGTAATTCTTGTTAGGCGCGAAGTTGAAGTCGTTGAGGGTTCTAAATTTGTACGAACTTCACCTTCAAGAAGTCCAAAATTTGACTATACGATAAAATTTGATCATCCAGTTATTGGTGAACAAAGATATGTTTTTGATTTTAGTAAAAGTTCGTTTATAAAAAATATAGCTCGTGCTAGAACTTTTGGCTTTTTGAAAGATTTACAACGTTTACAAGCTCAAAATTTAGCTCTTGGTGCATCGCTTGATAATGCCGTGGCAATCGATGATACGCATATCCTAAATCCAGAAGGTTTGAGATTTGAAAATGAGTTTGTAAGGCACAAAATTTTAGATGCGATTGGCGATTTAAGCTTGCTTGGGGCGCCTTTGTTGGGCGATTATACAGCATTTGCTGGAAGTCACGATCTAAATCACAAATTAACTCTTGCTTTGATGGCCGATGAGAAAAACTACGAGATCTCAACTCTAAATGGTGAACTTCTAAAAGAGTATCAAAAGGTATTTGCATAGAAAATATTGAAATTTTAGTTGTCTCTTTATCGACTCCGCTCTTGGTTGGAGTCTATAAAGACGGCGTAAAATTTGATGAAATTACAACTGATGAACATGTCAGTGAAGCTTTGATAAAAATCTTAGAAAATTTATCCTCTAAATTTAATATCACAAAAATTATCTATGCAAATACGCCAGGCAGTTTTATGGGGCTAAAGGTGGCCTATGTCATCTTAAAGACTTTCTCTTTAGCAAAGGGTTGCGAATTTTATGCGGTTAGCGGCTTTAGCTTAAATGGCAGCCAAGCTATAAGGGCAAATAAAAATTTGAGCTTCGTTTTAAAGGATGGCGAAATTTCACTTGAAAAAGTGGAGCCAGTAGGATTTAGGTTGCCTTTAAATTTAGATGAATTAAAACTAAATTCAGATACACTTCCAGATTATATCATCCAAGCAGTTTAGGAGAAATTTTGAATATCTTAGTCCCTGCAACAAGTGCGAATTTGGGCCCTGGTTTTGATGCTTTGGGGCTTAGTTTGAAGCTTTTTAATAGCGTAAAAATCGAGCCAGCAAAATTTAGCTCAGTGTCGATAAACGGCGAAGGCAGTGGAAGTGTAAATTTAAAGAGAAATAATATATTCTTAAGTATTTTTAATGAAATTTTTTTTGAGCTAACTGGTAAAAATGAAAATTTTAGAGTCGTTTTTGAAAATAATATCCCATTTTCAAGGGGGCTTGGCAGTAGCTCCGCTGTTGTCGTTGGAGCCATTGCTTCAGCATACGAAATAGCTGGTTTTAAGGCAAGTAAAGATACAGTTTTGAATAAAGCTATCATCTACGAAACCCATCCTGATAATATCTCACCAGCAGTTCACGGCGGATTTATCAGCGCGATCGTAAAAAATGGCAATGTTTACGCAAATAAAATAAGTTTAAGCGACGAGATAAAGGCGGTAGTTGTTATCCCAAATAAGCCAATGAGTACATCCTCGTCAAGACAAATTTTACCAAAGAACTATACGATGAAAGAGTGTGTAAATAACTTATCTCATGCCGCTTTTTTAACGTCTTGTTTTTATGAAAAAAAGTATGATCTCTTAAAAATAGCAAGCAAAGATTTGATGCATGAAGAGCGTAGAATGCATGCTTTAGAAGAGCTTTTTGAAGTTAGAAAAGTAGCTTATGAAAATGGTGCTTTAATGAGTACGCTTTCAGGCTCAGGCTCAAGCTTTTTAAATATCGCTTACAAAGATGATGCTAAAAATTTACAAGATATTTTAAAGAGTAAATTTAGTGATTTTAGGGTTGAGGTTTTTTCATTTGATAACGATGGATACGAAATTACGCAAAGCTAAAAACAAGTTTAAAAAGATATAATGAACAAAAATAATCCTGTAAGGACATGTGTCGCTTGTAAAATTAAAATTTCTCAGAGCTTGCTAAAAAGATACCGCTTGGTAGGTAAAAATTTAGAGCATGGCAAAGGAAATGGTCGTAGCTTTTATCTGTGCGACAAATGTATACAAAAAGATATAAAAATTTTAAAAAAAATAATTGATAAACAAACTAAAGGTGCTTTTATTTGTGATGCACCGAAGTTAAAGGAGATACTCTTAAATGAGCAATGTTAGGATTTCAGAGATCGCAAACGAGCTTGGCTATCCAAGTAAAGAGATAGTAGAAAAAGCTCAAGAGCTAGGATTAAAAGTCAAAACTCACTCAAATGCAGTTAGCCTTGAAGAGGCCGAAGCTATATATGAATATGTTCAAACTGGCGTGATACCAGATAAATTTAAAAAGAAAAAGAGTGAACCTAAACCAAAAAAAGAGCCTAAAAAAGAAATAGAAAAAGAGTCAGTAAAAAAAGAAGAAAAGCAAAAAAGTGAACCTAAAAAAGCTACTACTAAAACTGAGTCAAAGTCGGTAAAAGCTGAGACTAAGAAAGAGGCACAAATTTTAGAAGAAAAACAAAAAATTGAGCCTAAAAAAGAAGAAATCAAAGTAGAGCAAAAACAAGTCGAAGCTCCAAGACCAAAAGAGAGCTTGGCTGATGTGACTCAAAAAAGACGTGGCCTTGTGATAGTAAAAAAGAAAAAAGACTATGAAGCGCCAATTGCTACAAAAGAAGAGAAAAAGCCTGAGCCAAGCATAGCTAACATAAGCGATTTTAAAAGTATGTTTTCAGCAAATGATGAAAATTTAGCTAAGAAAAAGAAAAAAGATAAAAAAGTAGTTGTTGCAAGTAAAAAGGATAGCGCTCAGAAGATGGATCTGCTTGGCGGAAGTGATTTTGGTGACATTGTACTAGAAGATGAAGATGTAGTCGTTCTTCCTGATTTTAGTTTTAAAACCCCAGCACCAGCACCTGCTCAAAAGACAAAACAGCCAAATGTTATGAGAACTACGGTCAACAATACGATAAATTCATTTGGCGAAGGCGGCATTCAAAGAAGAGCTAGAAAAAAACACAAAAAGCCTGAAAATAAACAAAACAGTGAAGCTGTGACATCTATAAATATTCCAAAAGAAATTCGTGTTTATGAATTTGCTGAAAAGCTAAACAAACAGCCAAGCGAGATCATAGGTAAGTTATTTATGCTTGGTATGATGACAACTAAAAATGACTTTTTGGATGAAGATGCGATAGAAATTTTAGCCGATGAGTTTAATGTAGAGGTTAATATCATCGACGATCAAAAAGAATTTGACTACGTAGCAGCCTATGAGGAAGAGATAAAAGACGATGAAAATCTCCAGCCAAGAGCACCAGTTATAACCATCATGGGCCACGTTGATCATGGTAAAACTTCATTGCTTGATTACATAAGAAAATCACGTGTAGCAGTAGGAGAGGCCGGCGGTATCACTCAGCATGTTGGTGCTTATATGGTCAATAAAAACGGCAAAAACATCACATTTATCGACACTCCAGGTCACGAAGCGTTTACTGCTATGCGTGCAAGAGGTGCTGGTGTAACTGATATAGTTATCATTGTTGTTGCAGCAGATGACGGCGTAAAACCACAAACAAAAGAGGCAGTTAGTCACGCAAAAGCTGCTGGTGTACCAATAATCATCGCGATAAACAAAATGGATAAAGAGTCAGCAAATCCTGACCTGGTAAAGACTGGTCTTGCTGAGCTTGATATCATGCCAACAGAGTGGGGCGGAAAGTATGAATTTGTGCCAATCTCTGCAAAAACAGGCATGGGTATAGATGATCTACTTGAGATCGTACTTTTACAAGCTGAGCTTTTAGAACTAAAAGCAAATCCAAAGGCAAACGCAAAAGCAACTGTTATCGAGAGCTCACTTCAAAAAGGTCGTGGTCCAGTAGCTACTATCATCGTTGAAAATGGTACGCTTCATGTTGGAGATACTGTCGTAGCTGGTGTTGCATATGGAAAGATAAGAAGCTTGCTTAATGACCAAGGTAAGCCTTTGCAAGATATAAAACCAGGCGAATGCGGTGTGATAGTAGGTCTTAGCGAGATAGCAGAGGCAGGCGAGACGCTAATAGGCGTAAAAACTGATAAAGAGGCTCGTGAATACGCGCAGAAAAAGGCTGAATATATCCGCCAAAAAGAGCTTAGCAAGAGCACAAAAGTTAGTATTGATGAGCTTAGTGCTAAGATCGCTGAAGGTGAGTTAAAGACGCTTCCAGTTATTATTAAAGCTGACGTTGGTGGCTCACTTGAGGCGCTAAAAGCAAGTCTAGAAAAACTAGCAAATGATGAGATCAGGGTAAATGTCATCCACTCAGGTGTTGGCGGCATCACGCAAAGCGATGTAGCACTTGCTAGTGCGAGCGAAGACTGTATAATCCTTGGCTTTAACATAAGACCAACTGGCGAGATAAAAGAAAAGGCAAAAGAGAGTGGCGTTGAAATTAAAACTTATAACGTTATTTATAATTTAATTGACGACGTGAAAGCAATCTTGGGCGGACTAATGTCACCAATCATCAGAGAAGAGCAGCTTGGTCAAGCTCAGGTTCGTCAAGTGATCCATGTGCCAAAAGTTGGTGCTATCGCTGGATGTATCGTCACTGAGGGCACGATAAACAGAGGCGCAAAAATTCGCCTTATTAGAGAAGGTGTGGTCGTTTATGAGGGCTCAGTAAGTTCGCTCAAACGCTTCAAGGATGACGTTAAAGAGGTCGCTAAAGGCTACGAGTGTGGCGTTGGTATCGAAAATTTCAATGACATCAGAGAAAACGACTATATCGAAAGCTTCAAAGAAGTCAAGGAGAAAGCTACTCTATGAACGCTAACGAAATAAAGCGTATGAGAACAGAGAGTGTGCTAAAAGAGCTCATTCCAGAGGCTCTAGCCACTCTTGAAGATAGCATTTTAAAAGGGCTTTGCGTCACCGATGTCGAGTGTAAAAAGGGCAGATATGATGCCTTTGTTTATCTTGATAAGATGGCTTTTGATGAGCGTGAACAAGAGTATATTTTGGGGCATCTAAAGCGAGTTTGTAGGCATTTGCAAAACCACTGTATGGCAGCTGAGGGCTGGTATAGATGCCCAAATTTTCACTTTAAATTTGATGATAGATTAGAGTATCAAAACCATATGGATAAGTTGTTTGATAAAATTTCAAAGGATTTAAACAAAAATGGATAATTTAGACAAACTAGTACGCGAATGCGGTGTAGAGCTTTACGACAGCGAGATCGCAAATGAAAATGGTAAGGCTATTTTTAGAGTTTATATCACGAAAAATGGCGGAGTTAGCCTAGATGACTGTGAAAAAGTGAGCCGTCTACTCTCGCCTATCTTTGACGTGACACCACCAGTTAGTGGGGACTATAACCTTGAAGTTAGCTCGCCTGGCCTTGAAAGAAAGCTTAGTAAGCCATCTCATTTTAAATCAAGCATCGGTGAGCTAGTTAAAATTCAAACCGAGGCTGATAAATTTACAGGAAGACTCGTAAAAGCGGATGAAGAGAACATCGCAGTAGAAAACGAAGAGGGAATTTTTGAGATCAACATCAGTGAGATAAAAAAAGCAAAAACATATTTGGAGTGGTAAATGCTAAGCGACATCGAGATAACTCATCAAACAAAACTAGAACACATCAGTAAAGTTGCTGCAAGACTAGGTTTAAGCGAAGACGAGCTTGAACTTTACGGCAAATTTAAGGCTAAAATTTCCCCTAGACTTGAGCCATCAAACTCAAAGCTCATCTTAGTCACCGCGACTAACCCAACCCCATACGGCGAGGGCAAAACGACTATGTCGATCGGCCTAGCTGACGCGCTAAATTCACTTAATAAAAAGGTTTGCCTAGCACTTCGCGAGCCATCTCTTGGACCAGTTTTTGGCATAAAGGGTGGAGCAGCAGGTGGTGGCTACTCGCAGCTTGCGCCTATGGAGGATCTAAATTTACACTTCACTGGCGATTTTCACGCGATAACATCGGCAAATAACCTGATTTCTGCAATGATAGATAATAGCCTCTATCAAGAAAACCCACTAAAAATAGAGAAAATTTTATGGAAGCGCTGTATGGATATGAACGACCGCGCGCTTAGATTTATCACTGTGGGTCAAGGTGGCAGAACGGATGGCGTGCCAAGAGAAGATGGCTTTAACATCACTGCAGCAAGCGAGATCATGGCTGTACTTTGTCTAGCCACAAGCTTATCTGATCTAAAAGAGCGCGTGGCAAACATCATGGTTGCCTATGATAGTGATAAAAAGCCTATCTATGTGCGTGATCTAGGCTGCCAAGACGCTGTTTGTATACTTTTAAAAGATGCGATCAAGCCAAATTTATTTCAAACACTAGAGCACACACCTACGCTTGTGCATGGCGGTCCATTTGCAAACATCGCACACGGCTGCAACTCAGTCATCGCAACAAAAACAGCTCTAAATTTAGCAGACTACGTCATCACAGAAGCTGGCTTTGGCTCGGAGCTTGGAGCGGAGAAATTTTTAGATATAAAATGCAGGGTTGCTGATATCAAACCAAGTGCTGTAGTGCTTGTAAGTACGATCAGATCGCTAAAATATAACGGCGAAGCAAACAAGGACGAGATAACAAAACCAGATATGAACGCCCTTAAAAAAGGTATCGAAAATCTTGGCGGACACATCGAAAATTTAAAAGGTAAATTTGGTCAAAACGTGGTTGTGGCGCTTAATAAATTTGGCTTTGACACTGATGAAGAGATAAATTTCGTAAAAGAGTACTGCCGTGAGCTTGGCGTAGAAGTGGCAGTTTGTGAGAATTTCTTAAAAGGTGGCAAAGGTGCGATTGAGCTTGCCGAGCTAGTTTTAAAAGCGTGCGATAAGCCAAGTAAGATAAATTTCACATACGAGATGAGCGATGATACGAAAACTAAAATAGAAAAAGTCGCTAAGGAAATTTATGGAGCTGGTGAGGTGGTCTTTGAGGAAGCCGCTCTTAAAAAGATTGAGATGATAAAAGAGCTCAATTTGAGTCATTTGCCAGTTTGTATCGCAAAAACTCAGTATTCATTTAGCGACGATGCGAAGCTTTTGGGTAGAGCAAAGGGCTTTATATTTAGCGTAAAAGACCTTGACATTAGAACGGGAGCTGGCTTTATCGTCGCAGTTTGCGGTAAGATCATGCTAATGCCAGGACTTCCAAAAGTGCCAGCTGCTGTCAATATGAAGATAGATGCAGACGGCAAGATTGACGGCTTATCGTAAATTTAGAAAATATGAAATTTGTAAAAATACTCTTTTTAATAGTTTTAAGTGTTTTCTTCGTTGGATGTGGTGGAAGATATAAATATAATGTTGAGCCAACGCCGATACAAAAAGGCGTGGCTAAATACATTGTTAGTGATTTTAACCTAACATTGATAAATCAACCAACTAGATACGAGCACAACACTAACTATAAAAATGAAAGCGAACTTTGTGATGAGTTTATGGAATTTATAAACAAACATCTAAAAGAGCAGGGCATTTTAGGGGACGAAAATAGCTTCAAGATAAAAATACAAATGGACTATAAAAGATGGTTTAACTGGGGTGGCAAGGCGTTAAACAAGCCACACTTTCGCTATAGCGTGGAAATTTATGATAACGCTGATAGGCTTTTGGTCTCTTACGCTATACCACTTTCTACAACGAAATATAGCTATTTTAAAGAGATCGCGGTTTTGGCAGAGATTGCTGCTTTTAGGTGGGACGCAGAGGATGAGCCGACCGATATTGACTTGATCTCAAAAACTCTTGTTGATGAGATAAAAGATATAGGAAAATAAATATAGTCTGCTAAGATGAACGACGAATTTTACATGGATCTTGCTTTAAGCGAGGCTTGGAAATTTCAGATCTTGACCTATCCAAATCCAGCCGTTGGATGCCTTATCCTTGATAAAAATGGTCAAATTTTATCTTGCAAGGCTCATGAAAAGGCTGGATATTTACACGCTGAACCGACAGCGATACTTTTTGCACTTTGCAAAAAAAGTGAAAAATTTAAAGAAGATTTTATAAAAGCATATAACGATAAATTTAACTCTAATATAAAAGAGGACGAATTTGGCCTTTTGGAGCCAAAATTTACCTACGAATTTATACTAAATAACCACTCAAATTTACTAAAAAATGCAAAGGCTTACGTCACGCTTGAACCT
Organism: Campylobacter concisus; assembly: GCF_003049705.1. Lineage (NCBI taxonomy): Bacteria > Pseudomonadati > Campylobacterota > Epsilonproteobacteria > Campylobacterales > Campylobacteraceae > Campylobacter > Campylobacter concisus. Next base: position 164,115 of record NZ_PIRF01000004.1, on the reverse strand, counting down.
TGCCTACATCATGGCAAAACGCCACCTTGTGCAAATTTGCTAAAAGAACTTGGCTTTAGTAGGGTGATAATAGGCAGCTACGATAAAAATAAAATCGCAAGTGGTGGTAGTAATTTGCTTAAAAGCACTGGTATAAAAGTTAAACTTGGCATTTTAAAAGAGCGTTGTGATAAGCTACTTGAGCCATTTTTAGCCTATCAAAATGGTGGCTTTAGCTTTTTAAAAATCGCAATTAGTAAAAATGGTGTGGCAAGTGGCGGCATCATCACAAATGAACTTAGCCGTACACACGTCCATAAACTAAGAAGCGTCATAGATACGCTAGTGATCGGCGGCAACACAGTGCGAGTTGATCGCCCAAAGCTTGATAGTAGGCTAGTAAGTGGCGGCAAAAATCCAGATGTCATAATCTACTCAAGAAGTGATAAATTTGATAGGACAATACCACTTTTTAGCGTGTCAGGGCGCAAAGTTAGCATTCAAAAAGAGTTTAATCTAAAAGGACTTTGCATGTTTGAAGGGGCTGGTGAGTTTTTAAAACTTGCAAAAGAGGGCAAGCTAGCAAATGTAAAGTGGCTACTTATCTATCAAAGCTCAAATTTTAAGGATGGTAAAAGCTTGAGCCTTGATCTAAATTTAAAGCCACTATTTAGTGGGAATTTTGGAGACGATAGCTACACCTGGTATGAAATTTTGGATTAAATATCTAAGCCAAAATAGTGCTTGACTAAAAAGCCAATACCAAACGAAATGATCGCAACACCAAAAGTTATCACACACATCTCAATCACTCTTGGTAAAAATTTAAGCTCTTTTGCCACGCTTATGTAAAAGTTGTAAGTGATAATGGCAACAAAGGCAAAGAAAAACATCGACAAGACAGCGTAAACACCACTTGAAAAGATGAAAAATGGAAGTATCAAAAACGCCGTTGTTATGATGTAAGAACCACCTGTGTAGAGCGAATAGGTAAGCGGTTTGATCTCGTCGCTTGGATTTTCTTTTGACTCAAGATATGCTGAGCCAGCCATGGAAAGTGCAGCTGCAATACCCATGATAAGGCCCGTCGCACCAACTGATTTTGTATTTGAAAAAGCTAGAGCGATGCCACTTAGCGTGCCAGTTAACTCAACTAATGCGTCATTCATACCAAGAACAATGCCGCCGGCATTTACGAGCTTTGTGTCTTTTAGCATAGAGATTAAATTGTTTTCATGATTTACTTCTTCATCATAAATATCTCTAGCTTCAGGATACTCATCAACGATACCAAGATAAAATTGCTCTGCGTCTTCTTCGCGTGACTCCATAAATTTTAAAGTAAAAGAGGTTCCAAAAATTTTAACGAGTATCGTATAGAATATGACTTTGAATAAATTTGCAGTTCTACTCTCACCTGTTATCTTTTGGCAAAAAGCATAGTGTCGTTTTTCTTCAGTGATTAATTTACGAAGTATTTTTTTATTTTCTTCATTTTTTTCACTAGCTTCAAGTAGCGTATAGATAGCGGTATCATCTGCTTCATTTTGTAGCTGTTTTAAAGCACGCTTTTTATCTAGCATAAATTCCCCCTTTTTAAATTTTGTAAGATTTTGGATTTTGAAGTGTAAGATTGGATGGTGCGATCAGCGAGACTCGAACTCGCACACCTAACGGCACTACCCCCTCAAGATAGCGTGTCTACCAATTCCACCATGATCGCAAAAAGAGTAAAGCCCCAAAGGGGCTAAATTTAAGCTTTACGCTTAGCCAAGCATTGGGTTTGCGTAAAGAACGATAAGTGTAATAACAAGTGCGTAGATAACTTGTGCTTCGATCATCGCAAGAGCGATAAACATTGTAGTCATAAGTTTGCTACCAACACCTGGGTTTCTAGCTGTTCCGCTAATTGTTGCAGCAGCTGTATTACCCATACCAATAGCGCCACCAAGGGCTGCAAGGCCAAGACCAATACCACCAGCGATAACTGAATATGATCTAATCATCTCGCCATCAGCGCCAAATGCAAATGCAGCAAGACCAAGAATTAAAAACACGATCTTTTTCATCGTTGCTCCTTTAAAATTTTAAAGCTCTTTCGGATCTGTCCCCTACTTAAACTTTATGAGCCGTAATATTACAAAAACAAAACTTTGTTTCAAATAAAAACACTAAAAATTTAAATTGCCCATAAAAAATTCTTGGCTTAGAAAAATAAAAGTTTTTTTATGTTATCTTTGAAAAAATTAATTTATTCTTAATCTCAGGTAATCAATGATAAATGAAAAATTTTCAAAAATAGGCTTTGTTCTTGCTATGGCAGGATCGGCTGTTGGACTTGGTAATGCATGGAAATTTCCAACAATGGTAGGAAACAATGGTGGCTCAGCGTTTATAATTTTATATTTACTTCTCACGTTTGCTATCGCTTTTGTAGCGTTTTTAGCGGAGCTTAGCATTGGTAAGCTTGGTGAGAGTGACGTTGTAAGCTCCATTTATAAACTTGCTCCAAAACATAAAAAAATATGGTCCCTTTCAGGCTTTTTTATGATAGGAGCGATACTTATTGCTTCGTTTTATATGGTTGTCATTGGCTGGATATTAAAGTATATTTATCTTGGCTTTTCGCCACTTTTGGCTGATACTAAAGAAGCAGCAGTGCAGTTTAATACGCTTTTATCAAATGATCTAAGTAGTGCTATTGTTTGCTTTAGCTTGGTCTTTTTGATGGTATTTTTTGCTGTTTCAAAAGGTGTGAAAAGTGGTATTGAGAAGCTAAATATTTGGATGATGCCGGGCCTTTTTATACTGCTTGTTTGTATACTTTTTTATGCAATTAGCATGGGTGATGGCTTTGTTAAGGCGGCTAAATTTTTATTTGTGCCAAATTTTAGTGCGATCACGCCAGATGTTGTTTTGCGAGCTCTTGGACTTGCATTCTTCTCGCTATCTATGGGTGTCGGCGTCATACCGACATACGCTGCAAATTTACCAGAGCAGACAAATCTTATAAAATCAACGCTTTCTATCATCTTTATAAACATATTAATAGGCATTATGATGGGACTTGTGGTCTTTACATTTATATTTGCTTATGGAGCTGATAGTACGGCAAGTGGACCAGGGCTTATTTTTATCTCACTTGTTACACTTTTTGCAAAGCTTGGGATGGTTGGCAATATCATGGCTATCGCATTTTTTGTTTCACTTTTATTTGCTGGTGTTACAAGTGCTGTTTCGATGATTGAACCATTTGCTTATTATTTGGTTAGAAAATTTGAAATTTCACGTAAAATGGCTCTTGTTTATATTGGAATTTTTGTCTATATTTTAGGTCTTTTTTGTATTTTTTCATATTATGCACAGACGGCTAATATCTTTAGTATTTTTGGCAAGCCAGTCTTTGATGCGCTTGATTTTCTTACTTCAAATATAATGATGCCAATAGGTGCCATAATTTTTAGTTTTTTTGTTGGCTATAAACTTAAAAAAGAGAGCCTATTTCTACTCTTTGGCGAATTTATGGGAAAAGTATTTTTTGAAATTTGGTATTTTGCTTTAAGATACATCGTACCAATCGCAATTTGTGCCATCATGATCTATCAAATAGCAGGTAAATGATGGATAGATTTAGTAAAGTTGGTTTTGTTCTTTCTATCATTGGAGCGGCTATTGGCCTTGGTAATGCATGGAAATTTCCATATATGGTCGGTAGTAATGGCGGTTCAGCATTTATTCTTATATATCTATTTTTTGCTTTTGTTGTTGGCCTTAGCATATTTTTTGCTGAGATGGCAATGGGTAAAATTTCACGCCTTGATACGGTTGGGGCATTTAAGAGTCTAGCTACAAAGGGGGCAAATTCTTGGAAATTTGCTGGTGTTGTGATGGTGACCGGGATATTCATCGCATCTTTTTATACGCTCATTATCGGCTGGGTTTTAAAATACGTTATCTTAAGTCTTGGTGAGCTTCCAAAAGATATGGCAAGCTCAGAAGCGCTTTTTGTAAATTTTACTTCAAAGGGAATAGAGGAGCAAATTTTATATTTTAGCATCGCTTTTTTTGCATACTTTTTTATACTTACAAAAGGTATAAAAAGTGGAATAGAACGTATAAATGTATATCTTATTCCAGCACTTTTTATTTTGCTTTTGCTTATGCTTGGCTACTCTTTTGGCATGAATGGATTTGATGAGGCGGCTAAATTTTTACTTGTACCTGATTTTTCAAAGATAGATCAAAGCGCTATCTTAAATGCTCTTGGGTTAGCTTTTTTTACGATGTGTATTGGCATTGGCTGCATTTTAACTTACTCATCAAGCCTAGGCAATGATACAAATTTATTCACTTCATCACTTTATGTAGTCTTTGCAAATATAATTATTAGCGTAATTATAGGGCTTATAGTTTTTACATTCACCTATGAATTTGGCTCAGAGCCATCAAAGGGTGCAGGGTTAGCATTTATCTCGCTTCCAACGCTTTTTGCAAAGCTTGGTTTGCTTGGAAATTTCTTGGCTTTTGCATTTTTTACATCTTTATTTTTTGCTGGTATAACATCGGTTATTTCGCTAGTCGAGCCATTTATATTTTTCTTAAATAAAAGTTTGGGATTTAGTAGAAATAGATCAATTATCATTGTCGGTGCCGTAGTTTATGTTTTAGGGATTTTATGTGCATTAAGCGGTATTGGCAATTTTAAAGAAGCACTTACATTTTTTGGTAAGAGCTTTTTTGATTTGCTTGATTATCTTAGCTCAAACATTATGCTCCCACTTGGTGGCATTATATTTGCCATTTTTGTTGGGTACTTTATGAAATTTGAGCTTTTAAAAGAGCTATTCTTGCCTTATATGGGTGAGATTGTTTTTAAAATTTGGTATTTTTTAATAAGGTTTGTAGCACCAGTTCTAGTTTTTGTGGTGCTAGTAAGGGAGATTGCATAATGGCAAAAGAACAGTTTTCTAAAATAGGTTATGTTTTAGCAGTTGCAGGGTCAGCTGTTGGACTTGGCAATGCGTGGAAATTTCCATATATGGTCGGTGAAAATGGTGGATCAGCATTTGTTATTTTATATCTTTTGATAACGTTTTTAGTTGGCATACCTATCTTTATGGCAGAGCTAAGTATTGGCAAACTTAGTGAGAGCGATAGTGTAAATGCCTTTAGAAAGTTAGCGAATAAAAATAAAAATTTATGGCAGCTGGTTGGAATTTTAGCTATGGTAACCGCAGCTATAATCTCATCTTATTATATTGTAATCATCGGCTGGGTCTTTAAGTATTTCACGCTATCTTTTACCGGTCTTCCAAACGATATAGAAAGTTCAAAAGTAATATTTAACGAGCTTCTTACACATGGTCTTGGCGAGCAGACACTTTATTTTGTTATAGCATTTGTAGCTTGCTTTTTTATCCTTTCAAAAGGAGTGAAAAGTGGCATTGAAAAGCTAAATGTTTGGATGATGCCAAGCCTATTTATCATGGTTTTAATCATGCTTATCTTTTCTATGACAATGAATGGTTTTACAAAATCGGCTGAGTTTTTACTTGTTCCTGACTTTAGTAAAATTTCATTTAACTCGCTCTTGCTTGCTCTTGGGCTTGCTTTTTGGACACTATCTCTTGGTATGGCAGCGATCATTACATATTCAGCTAGCTTAAGTGATGATACAAATTTAGCTACTTCTACGCTAAGTATCGTTTTTATAAACATCGTCCTAGCCATCATGATGGGTCTTGTTATCTTTACATTTATATTTGAATTTGGCGCAGAGCCGTCTCAAGGACCAGGACTTGTCTTTATCTCGCTTCCAACGCTCTTTGCTAAGCTTGGCGTGATAGGTCAAATTTTAGCTGTGGCATTTTTTGCTGCACTTATCTTTGCTGGCATTACTTCAGCCATCTCTATCGTAGAGCCGTTTGTATTTTTCTTGATCAGAGAGTATGGCATTAGCAGGATAAAAGCTCTTAGCATAGTTGGAGCCGGTGTTTTTGTTTTAGGATTTTTATGTCTTTTATCAAATATAGAAAATGTTGGCGACAAATTTATGCTCTTTGGTAAAAATTTCTTTGATTTTCTTGACTTTACCGCTTCAAATGTTCTGCTTCCAATTAGTGGCATAGGTGGAGCGATATTTGTTGGATATTTTATGAAAAGAGAAGCACTTTATGTGCTATTTAGTCCATATATGAGCGACTTTGTATTTAGTGCGTGGTATTTTTTATTAAGATATGTGGCGCCAGTTTGCGTCTTTATCATCATGATAAATAAATTGTTTTTTTAAGGGTTGTTTATGCAAAAAGTTGAGAAATTTTTTGATAAGGTCGGCGATATAGTCGGCTATATTTGCATGTTTATTATGGCTTTGATGATAATAGACGTCTTTTTTAACGTTGTGGCAAGATATTTTTTCTCTTATGGAAACGTCGCATTCCAGGAGCTTGAGTGGCATTTTTTTGCTGTGATATTTTTGCTTGGCATGAGCTATGCATTAAAAGAAGATGCGCACGTTAGAGTTGATATCTTTTATGCTAAATTTTCACCAAAAAATAAAGCTCTTGTAAATATGATAGGAACTGTTATTTTTGTAATTCCATTTGCACTTTTAGTTTCAAATTTATCGTTTGAATTTGTGAGTGATGCTTATACTTCAGCTGAAGCTAGTGCGGATCCAGGCGGTCTTACTCACAGATGGATCATAAAAGCACTTATTCCTTTTTCTTTTTATCTACTTGTATTTTTTGCGATTGGCTTTTTTATAAGAAATTTTAATCTTTACAAAAAAGCTAAAAAGGGGGAATAATGGCTGGTTTGATAATGTTTATAGCCGCACTTTTGATGCTAGGCATTGGTTTTCCAGTAGCCTTTACCTTTGGTGCGGTTTCGATGATATTTGGCATGATTGGTAGTATTGTTGAGAGCATTGGGGACGGAGATGGGCTGCTTGGAAGTATCGAAGTTTTCAAAGATATGTTTAACTTCATGCCTTATAGAATTTTCTCTATAATGGAGAGTAGAATTTTTATAGCAGTTCCACTTTTTGTCTTTATGGGCGTTGTGCTTCAAAAGTCAAAACTAGCTGAGAGGTTACTTGAGAGCATGGGCATGCTTTTTGGAGAAATTCGTGGAGGTATTGCTATTAGCACTATCTTGGTTGGAGCACTTCTTGCAGCTTCAACTGGTGTTGTTGGTGCAAGTGTCGTTGCAATGGGCGTTATAAGCTTGCCTGTTATGTTAAAGTATAAATACGACCAAGCGCTAGGTTGTGGCACTATATGTGCTGCTGGTACGCTTGGACAGATCATTCCACCTTCTATCGTGTTGATTATTTTGGGTGATATATTTTCAGTGCCAGTTGGTGAGCTTTTTCATCAAGCCATCATACCAGGACTCACGCTAGTAGCAGTTTATATCATTTATATTTTGATTGTTGCTTATTTGAAACCAGATACCGCACCGGTAGTAAAAGATGAGAGCGGTGTTAGTAAATTTAAGCAGATCATGAGAGCACTAATTGCTATCTTTCCGCCGCTTTTACTAGTTATTTGCGTGTTGGGTTCTATATTTGCAGGTATCGCTACACCAACTGAAAGTTCAGCTTTTGGCTGCGTCGGAGCCATTATTTTAGCTATTTTTTACAGGACATTTTCATTTTCTATGATAAAAGAGGCATTGGCAGAAAGCGTAAAAACTACAGCACTTGTCTTTGCTATACTTGTTGGCGCGACAGCCTTTTCTATGGTATTTAGTTATACTGGTGGCGATGAGATTGTTGAAAAATTTATGACAAATTTACCAGGCGAGAAGTGGGGCTTTATCATTTTTAGTATGGTTGTCATCTTTGTGCTTGGCTTTTTTATCGACTTTGTTGAAATTTCATACATTGTGCTTCCTATCTTGGTACCAATAGCCGCAAAGCTTGGTATAAATCCAATTTATCTAGCAATCTTAGTTGCGATGAATTTGCAAACTTCATTCCTAACGCCGCCATTTGGTTTTAGCTTATTTTTCCTAAGGTCAGTCGCACCAGCTGAGATAAAAACGACTGCTATTTATAAAGGTGTTGTGCCTTATATTTTTATTCAGCTTGCTGTACTTGTATTTTTCTGCGTCTTTCTAATGGAATTAAAGCCAATGCTTGATGCGAGCCACGGCGGATTATTAAACTTCTTACTCTCACTTTTTAAATGATATAAAAGTTTTTGGTTGTAAAATACCAAAAAACAAGCAAAATGGCTAATTTGAGTTTCTAATCAATTTAGCCATTTTCTATGAATTCTTTAAATAAATTTATAAAATTAATGAGGTGGGTGATGGCGAAGAAATTTATCGATGTTATGGATACGACCTTTAGAGATGGCTTTCAGTCAGTTTATGGCGCTAGAGTGCTTATGAACGACTTTTTGCCCGCGCTTGAAGCAGCCAAAGAGGCTGGCATAGAGCATTTTGAATTTGGTGGCGGAGCGAGATTTCAAAGCCTTTATTTTTACCTAAATGAAGATGCTTTTGCGATGATGGATAAATTTAGAAGCATCGTAGGACCAAAAGCAAATCTTCAAACCCTAAGCAGGGGCGTAAATACCGTTACACTTGATACTGGTAGCCGCGAGCTAATCGACCTTCACGCAAAGCTTTTCAAAAAACACGGAACCACCACCATTAGAAATTTTGACGCACTAAATGACGTTGAAAATTTAAAATATTCAGGCGAGAGGATCGCTCATCACGGACTAAAACACGAAGTCGTAGTTACAATGATGGATCTGCCTAGTGGCTGTGTGGGAGCACATGATGTTAAATTTTATGAGAAAATTTTAAGAGAAATTTTAGATGCAAATATCCCTTATCACAGCGTTTGCTTTAAAGATGCAAGTGGCACAAGCAGCCCACAAAAGGTCTATGAAACCATAAAAATGGCTAGAAAGCTACTACCAGAAAAAACTCATATCAGACTTCACACGCATGAAACTGCAGGCGTAAGTGTAGCTTGCTATCTTGCAGCGCTTGAGGCCGGCGTTGATGGCATAGATCTAGCCGCAAGCCCAGTAAGTGGCGGTACAAGTCAGCCAGATATCTTAACTATGCTTCACGCAGTAAAAGGCAAAAACTACGATCTTGGCGGACTTGACGTGGAGAAAATTTTAAAATATGAAAGCGTTTTGAATGATTGCTTAAAAGAGTATTTCTTGCCGCCTGAAGCTGTGCAAGTAAGCCCACTCATACCATTTTCACCGATGCCTGGTGGCGCGCTTACAGCAAATACCCAGATGATGAGAGATAATAATATCTTAGATAAATTTCCAGAGGTTATCCTTGCGATGCGTGAAGTGGTGCAAAAGGGTGGATACGGTACTTCAGTGACCCCTGTTAGCCAGTTTTACTTCCAACAAGCATTTAATAATGTGATGTTTGGCAAGTGGAAAAAGATCGCCGAGGGATACGGCAAAATGGTGCTTGGCTACTTTGGCAAGACCCCAGTTACGCCTGATAAAGAGATCATTAAGCTTGCAAGCGAGCAGCTAGGCTTAAAACCAACTACAAAACACGCAGTTGATATAGCCGATAAAGATGAGAGCAAGTCGCTTGCTCATGTAAAAGAAATTCTAAAGCAAAACAATATAAAAACTACCGAAGAAAATATATTTATAGCAGCTGCTTGTAAAGAAAAAGGCATCGCATTTTTAAAAGGTGAAGCCAAAGTAAATGTAAGAAAGATCGATCCAAATGCTAAAGCAAACGAGGGCAGACAAACTCAAAGTGGTAGATATAGTGTCGTCGTAAATGGTAGCCGCTACAATGTCGAAGTGAGCGAAGGCTTTAACGATAGTATCCAAGTAAAATCAATCACCGAAGTTGAAGGCAAGAGCGTAAAAAATGCTAAAAGTGCAGCAGCAGGCGCAACAGCAAATGATATCGTTGCAAGCTTGCCAGGCGCTGTGCATAAAATTTTAGTAAGTCCTGGCGATATCGTCAAAAAAGGACAAGCTGTTGTTGTGCTTGAAGCGATGAAGATGGAGATAGAGGTCAAAGCCCCAAAAGATGGCGTCATAGGCTCTATCGAGGTTAGCAAAGGTCAAAGCGTCGCAAACAATCAAGTGGTAGCTAAATTTAAATAAATTTGCCACTTTTAAAAAGATAGTGTTAAGCGAAATTTGATTAACATTTTGATGACTTTTAGGTCAGAATTTATAAAAAATGAAAATTTTAAAAGGAAACAACATGATAAATAAACTAGACGAGCTAGGTCTAAAAGAGATCAAAAAGATAAATCACAATCTAAGCTACGACGAGCTTTTTGAGCTTGAAAAGGCAAACAACGAGGGCAGAGTCTCAAGCAACGGCACATTTATGGTTGATACAGGAATTTTTACAGGTAGAAGCCCAAAAGACAAGTACTTTGTAAAACAAGATCCAAGTCAAAAGTATATCGCTTGGGGCAAGATCAACCAGCCTATCACAAAGGAGCTATTTGACAAGCTTCTTAAAAAAGCAAAAGAGCAGCTTAGTGGCAAGGAAATTTTTATCCAAGACGCATTTTGTGGAGCTAGTAAAAAGAGTCAAAAATCAGTCCGTTTTGTTACTGAAGTAGCGTGGCAAGCACACTTTGTAAAAAATATGTTCATCCGTCCAAGCAAGGAAGAGCTAACTAAATTTGAGCCTGATTTTGTAGTATATAACGCTTGTAAAACAAAAAATGAAGACTATAAGGCTGATGGGCTACACTCAGATGTCTTTGTTATCTTTAACGTGGAAGAAAATGTTGCAGTGATCGGCGGCACATGGTATGGCGGTGAGATGAAAAAAGGCATTTTTTCTATGATGAACTACTGGTTGCCACTTGAGGGCAAACTAAGCATGCACTGCTCTGCAAACGTAGGCGAGAAGGGCGATACAGCGCTATTTTTTGGCCTATCAGGTACTGGCAAAACCACACTTTCAACTGATCCAAAACGCAAACTAATAGGCGATGACGAGCATGGTTGGGACGATGATGGCGTGTTTAACTTTGAGGGTGGCTGCTATGCAAAATGTATCAACCTTGATCCAAGTAGTGAGCCAGAAATTTATGCAGCGATCAGGCGTGATGCGCTACTTGAAAATGTTGTGGCTAATGAAAATGGAGTAGTTGATTACAAAGATGGCTCAAAGACTGAAAACACACGAGTTAGCTATCCGATCTATCACATCGACAACTACGAACCAAGCTCAAGTGCCGGCCATCCAAAAAATATCATCTTTTTAAGTGCTGACGCTTTTGGCGTGCTTCCTCCAGTTGCAAAGCTTACAAAAGAGCAGGCGATGTATTATTTCCTAAGTGGCTATACAGCAAAAGTTGCTGGCACAGAGCGCGGTATAACAGAGCCAGTCGCTACTTTTAGTGCTTGCTTTGGCGAGCCATTTATGCCACTTCACCCAACTGTCTATGCAAAACTACTAGGTGAGAAGATCGATAAACACGGCGTTAATGTCTATCTTGTAAATACAGGCTGGAGTGGCGGTGCTTACGGCGTTGGCAAGCGTATGAGCATAAAAGCAACTCGTGCTTGCATAAATGCGATCCTTGATGGCAGCATCACAAAATGTGAGTTTGAAAATTTTGATAAATTTAACTTTGCTATCCCAAAAGAGCTTGATGGCGTCGAGACAAAACTGCTAAATCCTATAAACACATGGACACATCCGGCCGAGTATAACGCTTCACGTGATAAGCTCGCTAAGATGTTTGTTGAAAATTTCAAACGTTACGAAGATGTAAAAGAGGGCGTTGAGTACGCTAAAGCTGGACCAAAAGCTTAATTTTATAGCCTTGCAAAGAGCTTGCAAGGCTAGTCTTTTTATTTGATATTTTTGATATGACTAAATTTAAAGTATCTCTCTTCTAAATTCCAATCTCAAGTGTTACATTTGTAAATTTATTCTAGTAAGTAACAAAATATTAGATATTGCCAAATATATGAGTTGCTAATAAAATTTTTCCTATTACACTTAGCTCCTAGTTTTTCTTTTTGTGCTTGAACTAGTTATCAAATATTGTTTATTGTGTTGCTTTCTAAAAATTTTTATAGGTTTGAGGAGGAGATATATCACATTAAATTTAGAATAAAAAATAATAAGGGCAAAGTTGCCCTTATAGTTATAAAGTTATATTATGAGTGAAAGTGAAATTCCTCCGGATGATCTAGTGTGTATCTAAATTTATCCATATCGACTTTTTTATCCCAGATAGAAACTATCATGCAACCAACAGCGTTACCGCAGAGATTACCAACTGCACGCATCTCTGACATAAATTTATCGACGCCAAGTAGCACAGCTACGGTGACTACTGGTATGCCAGTGCTCGGAAGTGCGCTTAATGTGCCAGCAAGGACGACAAAGCCCGATCCTGTCACGCCAACAGCGCCTTTACTTGTGATCATTAGCACGATTAAAATGCTTATTAGATGCTCAAAACTTAGCGGTATATTAAATGCTTGAGCTAAGAAAATAACGCTTAGGCTTAGATAGATGTTTGTGCAGTCAAGGTTAAATGAGTAGCCAGTTGGGATGATAAGGCCAACAGCGCCTCTATTTATACCAGCTGATTCTAGCTTTTGCATAAGTGGCGCAAGAGCTGTTTCGCTCGAGCTTGTCGCAAAGACTACCAATACCTCTTTTGAGATAAAGCGCATAAATTTAAAGACATTGATTTTTGCAAAATAGCAAATAACACCAAGCACGACAAAGATAAAAAAGCAGCTTGCAAGTGCCATAACAACCAAAAGCTCCATCATGCCAAGAAGCGTTCCGATGCCAAATTTACCGATCAGATAAGCCATAGCTGAAAATGCAGCCACCGGGCTAAAGAGCATAAGCCAACTAAGAAGTTTCAAGACATAGTGCTGAATAAATTCAAGTGGCTTTAGGCAAGCTTGTTTTTTATCATGAGCTAGCAGCGAAAGCACGATGGCAACGATAATAGCCATGAAAAGTACTTGAAGTGTGTTTGATTTTATAAATGGATCAAGTATATGCACGTAAGGAAAAATGTCATCTACTGGCACAGCACCTCTTAAAAGATGAAGTGTATGTGCTACAAACCCACTATTTGCGTCCATATTTGCAGCCTGAGATGTAAATTTAGCTACGCTTGAGGCATCAAGCTGAGTGTAGTCAAGATTCATGCCATGTCCTGGACGAAGTGTCTCGCCAAAGATGATACCAACAGCAAGCGCAAGTGTGCTAACTATCTCAAAATAGATAAATGCCTTTAATCCAATAGACCCAAGATCTTTTAAACTCTCAAGTCCAACGATACCTGAAACGATCGTTAAAAAGATAATAGGACCAATTAAAATTTTAAGTGCTTTTATAAAATAATCAATGCCTGGCTTGCTTGCTATACCAAGCTCAGGTACGACCATGCCAACGATAACACCACCAACAATACCGATCACAACCCAAAAGGCAAGATTGGTAAATAACCTCACAGCAAGGCTTCCTTGCTTTTTAGTATTATTCATAAATTTCCCCTTTATAGGCTTTCTCTGATCTTGGCAGAGATGATCTTATCGCCTTGTCTTATAGCGTCAAGCACCTTTAGGCTCTCATCATCAACGCATTTTCCAAAGACTGTATGCACGCCATCAAGATGAGGTTGCTTGCTATGACAGATGAAAAACTGCGATCCGCCAGTATCACGTCCTGCGTGAGCCATGCTAAGGCTACCGCGCTCGTGTTTTACCTTTTGTTTATCGCATTCGCATTTTATTCTCCAGCCAGGACCGCCTGTACCTGTTCCATTTGGGCAGCCACCTTGGATGACAAAATTTGGTATAACTCTGTGAAAATTTAGACCATTATAAAAGCCCGATTTTATCAAATGTACAAAATTTGCAACAGCTTGTGGAGCTTCTTCGGCAAAAAGTTCAAGTCTGATCTCGCCTTTGTCTGTCTCTAAAACTGCAAATTTATCTTTTTTAAGCTCGTCTAAATTTATATCATAAACTTTTAATTCATCAAAACGCATGTATCTCCCTTTTATTCGATATTTGTATAAACTGCTTGAACGTCATCATCGTCTTCTAGCTTATCAAGAAGCCTCTCAACCTCAAGCATTTGCTCTTCGCTTAGATTCACAGTTTGATTTGGTAAGTATTGAAGTGAAGCTTTTTTAACTACTAAATTTAGCTTTTCGATACCTTCATGAAGTGTGCCAAAATTTGCATAATCACCGTATACAAATAGCGTCTCATCGTCAGCCTCGATATCGCTTAGGCCATAATCTATCAGCTCAAGTTCGATCTCTTCAATGTCTGCGCTTGGTTTTTCAAGCTCAAAAACGCTCTTTCTTGTAAACATAAAGCTAAGGCTGCCACTTGGTAAAATTTCTCCACCATTTTTGCTAAATATCGCTTTAACATTGGCAACCGTTCTTGTTGGATTGTCGGTCGCACACTCAACGATGATCTGCACGCCGTGAGCTGCTTTACCATCATAAAAAATAGTCTTAATATCGGCACTGTCTTTGCCATTTGCTCTTTTTATGGCAGCGTCGATGTTATCTTTTGGCATATTTTCAGCTTTTGCTGCTGCGATTGCCGCACGAAGTTTTGGGTTCATATCTGGATCACAACCACCATCTTTTGCAGCTACTGTTATAGCTTTTGAAAGTTTTGGAAATACTTTGCTCATCTTATCCCATCTAGCTTCTTTTGCCGCTCTTCGGTACTCAAATGCTCGTCCCATAAATATCCTTAAATAAATTTTTTACGGATTATAACTAAAAAAATTTTATACTTTTTTAAAACATTTTTAGTTTGCATATTGCGGGTTATTAATTTGTAAATCGCAGATTGATATTTGGTAAAAATTTAAGCTAGAGTTTTATAATGACGCACATGATACAAAATGCTCAAAAACAAGATGCAAAAAGCTGCATAAAGCTACTAAATCTAGCAATGGAGGATATCGCCTACAAGCTAAGTGGCTACGACGATCCTATTAAAAGTGATGAAATTTTAGAAATTTTTTTCAAAAGTGATACAAATAGACTAAGCTATAAAAATGTCTTTGTTTATAAACATAACGAGGAAATTATAGCTGCTATGTGTGCTTACTTTGGTGGCGACGTGGAGCAGCTTGATAGAGAAATTTCGCAGCATTTAATGGCTCTTGGCAAAGATACTCAAGTAGAAAAAGAGTGTTTTGACGATGAGTTTTATATAGATAGTATCGCTGTTGATGAAAATTTTAGAGGCCAAGGGCTTGCAAAAGAGCTCATAAGGCATTCATTTGTCGTAGCAAAAGAATTAGGGCATAAAAAGGTTTCATTAATAGTAGATACAAATAAGCCAAAAGTTCGTAAATTTTACGAGAGCCTTGGCTTTAAATTTAATGTCAAGAAAATTGTAAATTTACACGAATACGACCACATGATAAAGGAGATAATATGAAAACATTTGAAGTAAACAATATCCACTGCCAAAACTGCGCAAACACTATAAAAAACGCACTTGAAGATGACTTTGGCAAGATAGAAGTTGATCTTAGCAAAGAGCCAAGACAAGTTAGGGTTGATCTTAAAGATAGTGAAGTTGAAAAATTTAAATCTGAAATGGCTGATCTTGGATTTGACGTTATAAAGGAGCTTTGA
The DNA here is from genome assembly GCF_003049705.1 of Campylobacter concisus. NCBI lineage: Bacteria > Pseudomonadati > Campylobacterota > Epsilonproteobacteria > Campylobacterales > Campylobacteraceae > Campylobacter > Campylobacter concisus. The sequence continues at coordinate 148,496 of NZ_PIRF01000004.1, read as the reverse complement.
TATGCCTTTAAAAGTCAAGCTAAATATAGCGGGAATGAGCTGCGTAAATTGCTCAAACGCTATCGAGAAAGTTTCTAAAAAGATAGATGGGGTGCTTGAAGCAAATGTAAATTTTGCAAATGCAAGCGGCGAATTTGTCCTAAAAGACGCTAGCGTGCGTGAAGTTTTAGAGCAAAAGATAAAGAAGCTTGGCTATTTTGTGGCGACAAATATTGATGAATTTGAAGCCAAAAGAGACGAGCATATAACTGCGATCAGAAATAAATTTATATTTGCATTTCTAGCGAGCATGGTCATCATGGCGCTTGAGATGTTTGTAAGGCCTAGCGTGGTTGTAAATTTAGCCATTTTAGCGCTTGGCTTTTTGGTGCTAGCTTTTAGTGGCAAAGACTTCTTTGCTCACGCCATAGAGGCTGTTAAAAACAAAAACTACGATATGAACGTGCTTGTAGCTCTTGGAAGTGGCAGTGCATTTTTATACTCGCTTTTTGTTGTGATCTTTTCAGATTTCATCCCAGATGATCTAAAAAATGTCTATGTCTCGGGCGCAGCGATGATAATAGCCTTTGTTTTGCTAGGTAAGTATCTTGAAGAGTGCTCAAAGGCAAAGGCAGGCGACTACCTAAAGACGCTACTTAAAATTTCGCCAAAGACCGCCTTTTTGGTCATGCCAGATGGACATAGTAAAGAGGTAAATGTAAATGAGCTAAAAATAGGTGATATCGTCGTTGTAAAGAATGGCTACAACATCCCAAGTGATGGCGTGATAGTCCAAGGCGGAGCTGAAATCGATGCTTCGATGCTAACAGGCGAGAGTTTGCCGGTTTATAAGGAGGTGGGCGACAATGTATTTGCAGGCACATTAAATACAAATGGCTACATAAGCGTCAAGGTGACAAAGAGCTCTTACGAGAGCTTGCTATCTCAAATTTTAAACCTACTAAGCGACGCTAGCTCTAAAAAGATGCCTATCGGACGGCTGGCTGACAAGATAGCAAACATCTTTGTGCCAAGCGTGGTAGCGATATCAGTGCTCACGTTTTTGGCTTGGATCATTTTTGATGGAAATTTTGCCTATGCGATCTCTTGTGCGATCTGCGTTTTAATAATCTCATGCCCATGCGCTCTTGGACTTGCTACGCCAATAGCAATAGTAAGTTCGCTTGCACGTGGCGCAAAAGCTGGAATTTTAGTAAAAAATCCAGAAGTTTTAGAGCTAATAAAAGATGCTAAATTTGTAGCATTTGACAAAACTGGCACACTTAGTAAAGGGCAAATCAGCGTCAAAAGCTCAAATTTAAGTGAGCAAGATTTAGTGCTTATCGCTTCTGCTGAAAATTTAAGTGAGCATCTCATCTCAAAAGCTATCGTTAGATATGCAAAGCAAAAATGTATAGATTTACAAAAGCTAAATGGTAAATTTCAAAATGTTGTCGGGCAAGGCATCATCTATGAAGATGAGAATAATCAGATAATAATCGGAAACGAAAAGCTGCTTTTGGCAAATGAAGTGAGTTTAAATCCGGATGAAAGTAAAGCTATAAAAGAGGCCACAAACGATGGAAGTGGCGTCATACTTTGCGCTATAAATAAAAATTTTGTTGGCTTTTTAACACTTGCCGATGAGTTAAAAGATGAAGCGGTGAATGTCGTAAATGAACTTACGAGGCTAAATTTACAAAGTGTGATACTCTCAGGCGATGATGAGAAGGTGGTCGCAAGTATCGCTAAGAAGCTAAATGTGAGCAAATATCACGCAAATATGTTGCCTGAAGATAAATTTAATGAGATAAAAGAGCTTGCAAGTCACGGTGGCGTTATCTTTGTTGGAGATGGCGTAAATGATTCACCATCGCTTAAAGAGGCAAGTGTTGGTATCGCTATGAACTCGGGCTCAGATATAGCAAAAGGTGCTGGAGATATCGTGCTTATTAAAAATGATTTGCGTGGCGTGACCGGACTAGTTAGATTAGCAAATGCTACTATGGCAAACATAAAAGAAAATTTATTTTGGGCATTTATGTATAACGCGATTTGTATCCCAGTGGCTGCAGGCGTGCTTTACCCGGTCTTTGGACTACTTTTAAGCCCAGTTTATGGCTCAATGGCGATGTGTCTTAGCTCTGTTACTGTCGTTTTAAACGCACTTAGACTTAGATATTTACGACTTAAGGATTAAAATTGAGGCTTGGAGAACTTTATAGCGTTGTAGCGGCTGCGCTTGCTGCAAATTTTAGTGGCATTTTAGACGTTTCATCTTTTATGCGTATCAAAAAGACAAATGCGTGGATAACGCAGACAAATAACGAAGCAAATAAAAAAGGCAATGAGCTTTATGCAAAATTTATCAAAGATGAAAGTAGTGCTGCTTTATGTGACGATTTTGTCATTTTAAAGTCAAAATTTGAGGCAAGCTACTATTTTTCATCTGCAAAAGATGATCTAGCTCAATTTTATAAGGCTATAAATTTTCAGCCAAAAATTGGCGAGGTTGATAGCATCTCAAATCAGCTAATTTTAATAGCAAATATTTTAAAAAGCGAAGCATCTAAGGAGTCTATGAAGCTTCTTGCAGCTTTTAGTGTCTCATTTTTCTTGCCTTATGCTAAACAGCTTTCAAAAGATATCCAAAAAGACGCGACTAGCAATTTTTATAAATCAATGGGATATTTTTTAGAGGATTTTTGCTTGGTTTTAGAAACTATTATTGGTAAGGCTTAGTTTTAAGCCTGTGCCATTTCTATCATTTGAGTTTTAATACTTAAAATGTTATTTTGAATGGCTGACTGCTCTAAATTTAAGTAATGAAGCATTTGCATAGAATTACGATCTTTTAGGCTTTGGATGCTTGAAATTTTATGTGAAATATCTAGCTTTTGCTCTTGTAATTTTTCTAAGTCTTTTTGTAACTGTATGGCACTTGCTTTATTAATAATTATAGGGGAAATTTTAGCATCTTCTCTTTGTTCTACATGTACTTCATTGCTTCTAACAATATCTTTCTTGTCATAGCCAGAAGATACTAACATACTTGTTTTTGAGCTATTTGAAGAGATAGATGTATAGCCATCATGATAGAAAATATTTGAGTTCAAATTCGCATCTATTTGCATATCATCCTTCCTCTTATAGGTTATTTTTATTTTAAACTATATTCAATAGAAAATTAAAATAGTTTTTAAAAAGTTATATTTTGAATTATATTTCCATATCCTTAAAGATAAATTATATTTATAACTTTTTTTGCAACTTTATAGTTAAAATACCCAGTTAAGTGCTATTTTGTTAAAATCACGCAAAACTAATTAAAGGCAAAGCTATGAAAGAAGAGAAAAACGCACACAAAAAGATGTGGGAGGGTAGATTTAGCGAGGCTAGCTCGAAGCTACTTGAGGAATTTAATGCCTCTATAAATTTTGATAAAAATCTTTTTGAAGAAGATATTGCCGGTAGCAAGGCTCACGCAAAGATGCTTGGAATTTGTGGAATTTTGAAAAAAGATGAGTCAGAGGCGATCATAAGGGGGCTTGATGAGGTTTTAGCTGAGATAAGAGCTGGTAAATTTACTTTTAAGATAGAGGATGAGGATATCCACATGGCAATTGAAAAGCGCCTTAGCCAGATCATCGGCGCCGAGCTTGGAGGCAGACTGCACACAGCCAGAAGCAGAAACGACCAAGTTGCACTTGATTTTAAATTTTATGTTTTGAAGAAAAATTTAGAAATTTCATCTCTCATCAAAGAGCTCATCGCTACGCTTACAAATTTGGCAAAAAACCACAAAGATACGCTAATGCCAGGCTACACACATCTTCAACACGCTCAGCCAGTAAGCCTTAGCTATCACTTGCTAGCATATGCATTTATGTTTAAAAGAGATTTCGAGCGTTTTGTTAGCTCATATGAGCGAAACAACCTAAGTCCGCTTGGTTCAGCAGCCCTTGCAGGCACTCCTCATAAGATAGATAGAACTATCGTTGCAAGTGAGCTTGGCTTTGCAGGCTGCACGCAAAATGCGATGGACAGCGTGAGTGACCGTGATTTTGCGCTGGAAATTTTATTTAACATTAGCGTTTTCATGACGCACGCTTCTAGGCTTTGCGAGGAGCTCATACTTTGGAGTTCGCAAGAATTTGGCTTTGTAAGTATCAGTGACGCTTATAGCACGGGCAGCTCCATAATGCCTCAAAAGAAAAATCCAGACGTCGCTGAGCTCATACGCGGCAAAACGGGGCGCGTAAATGGAAATTTAGTAGCGCTACTAACTACGATGAAGGGTCTGCCGCTTGCTTATAATAAAGATATGCAAGAAGATAAAGAGGGTGTGTTTGACAGCGTCTCAACCATTTTAAGCTCGGCTACTATCCTAAATGAGATGATAAAAACAGCTAAATTTAACGAAAAAAACATGCTAAAAGCGACAAAAACTGGGCATCTAAGTGCTACTGATTTGGCAGACTATCTAGTGCGTGAAAAAAACATCCCATTTAGAACAGCACATTTTATTACAGGTAAAGCTGTCGCAAAGGCTGAAAGTTTGGGCCTTGATTTGAGTGAATTAAACGAAGAGCAGCTAAAAAGTGTGGATGAAAATTTAGATGCAAATGCTATTAAATTTTTAGATCTTTATGCTTCAAAAGAGGCACGTTGTTCGCAGGGCGGCACGGCAAATAAAAGCGTTGATGAGCAGATAGAAATTTTAGATTACTGGCTTAAGAAAAAAGAGTTATAATTACGCTACAAATTTTAAAGGATGAAAAATGTTTTTTGATGGCAAAAATAAAGAGCTTTCTAGTAAAAACGAAGCTTTGCAAAGAGAAAATGAAGCTTTAAAGGCTGAAATTTTAGCACTTAAAAATGAGCTAAAAAATGCCAAAACTTGCGAGCCAAAAGAGCAAGCTAAGGATAAGCAAGAGGCTGTAAATTTATTGCTTTCAAGTTATCAAGATGGTATAAATTTCTTGCAATTAACAATGGAAGAAAATCTAAAAATGCTTGAAAGTATAAACGGATTAAATGAAAAGACTTTCAAAGAGACGGGCGAACTCAAGTCGCAAACGGCTGAAATTTTAAACTCGATCGAGCAAGTAAGCCAGATGAGTAATGACCTTTCAAATGACGCTTCTTCGCTTGATGGAAGCGTAAATTCGATTGTTGAGATTATAAATCTAATTAAAGACATCTCAGATCAGACAAATTTACTAGCCCTAAATGCTGCTATCGAGGCGGCCCGTGCTGGTGAGCATGGACGAGGTTTTGCTGTCGTGGCAGATGAGGTTAGAAAGCTAGCTGAACGCACTCAAAAAGCAACTCTTGAAGTAGAAGTAAATATAAATGGCCTTAAACAAAGTGCAAACACGATGATCGAAATGAGTGAGAATTTCTCAAAAATTTCTGTAAATGCTATGAAAATTTTAGGTGGATTTGAAGGAAATATCTCAAGTGTAAATGCAAATACGCAAAATATCCTAAATCAAGCCCTAAACGTAACAAACGAGGTCAATGTAAGTAACGGCAAGATAGATCACATCAACATGAAGCTAAATGGATATAGAGGCGTGCTTTTAAATGAGTTTAATAAGATTCAAGATGTTCACGAGTGTAGATTTAGCAAATGGTATGAAAAAGATGTGAAAAATACTCTTGTAAAAGATGCCAAAATTCTCTCAAGTATCGCAGCTCATCATGAAAATGTTCATCATGGCTTAGAAAAAGCGATGGTTATTTTTGCTGATAAAGACAAAGGAAATCTACCTGGCGTTGAAATATTAAAAGATGTCGAAAACTCAAGTAAAGTAGGTTTTGAAGAGTTGCTTGAAGCTATTAAGTCTGCAAGAAAATAAAATTTTAGACTCAGGCTTTGAGTCTAAAATTTATAAGCTATTAAAATGTGCTTTGTGGATCAGCTACGCCTTCGCTCCAGCCAAGCTTCGCTCCGCCAAGTAGGTGAAAGTGTAGATGCATAACTTCTTGACCGCCGTTTTCACCGCAGTTTGTTATAAGGCGGTATCCGCTCTTATCAACACCCATTAAGGTCGCTACTTCTTGGATAAATTTTGTCATCTCTCCCATTAAAATCGGATCCATCTCTTGGAAATTTTTATAGTGTTTTTTTGGGATGATTAGGATATGGATAGGTGCTTTTGGATTTATGTCATTAAAAGCTAGAAATTTCTCGCTTTCAAGCACTTTGTTACAAGGGATTTCACCAGCTACGATCTTTTCAAATATGGTCATTTTAGCTCCTTTGAAATTTTGCAAAATTATATCAAAGTGTGCTTAAATTTCGTGCTCTTTATCTTGATTTTAACTCTTTTTCTATAAAATCGACTCAAAAATTTATAAAGGCAAAAAATTGCAAGATTTCGTTAATAAAATCAAAAATGAAATTTCAACGCTTGACGATCTTGAGAAGGTCAGGGTAGAAATTTTTGGCAAAAAGGGCATCTTGGCGCAAGGTTTTGCAAAGCTAAAAGAGCTTAGTGAAGATGAGAAAAAGGAATTTGCAGCAAATTTAAACAAGCAAAGAGATGAGCTTGGTGCGCTAATAGAAGCTAAAAAGGCTGAGCTTAGCGAGCAAGAGATAGATAACAAGATGAAAAAAGAGGCCGCTGATATCACGCTATTTAACGAGCCTGTTGCTAGCGGAGCTCTGCACCCTGTTATGGCTACGATGGATAAGATAATTGAATACTTTTTGGCTCTAAATTTCTCGCTCGAGACTGGACCACTGATAGAGGATGATTTTCACAACTTTGAAGCGCTAAATTTACCAAAATACCACCCAGCAAGAGATATGCAAGATACGTTTTATTTGGATGATTTTAGACTTTTAAGGACGCATACGAGCCCAGTTCAGGTGCGAACTATGCTAAATCAAAAGCCACCTATTCGCATGATAGCGCCAGGTACGGTCTTTAGACGTGATATGGACTTAACGCATACACCGATGTTTCATCAGGTAGAGGGCCTTGTGGTGGAGGATGCTGAGAAAGTTAGCTTTGCAAATTTAAAATCAATGCTTGAGGGCTTTTTAAAGCATATGTTTGGCGACGTTGAAGTGCGTTTTCGCCCTAGCTTCTTTCCATTTACGGAGCCTAGCGCAGAGGTTGATATTAGTTGTATATTCTGCCATGGCAAGGGCTGCAGAGTATGCAAGCAGACTACTTGGCTTGAGGTACTTGGATGCGGCGTCGTTGATCCAAATGTATTTAAGGCGGTTGGCTATAAAAATTTAAGTGGATACGCTTTTGGTCTTGGCGTTGAGAGATTTGCGATGTTGCTTCATAGAGTGCCTGATCTAAGGTCGCTTTTTGAGGGAGATTTAAGATTGTTGGAGCAGTTTAAATGATAATTTCAAAGCATTGGTTAAACGAGTGGATCGACCTTAGCGACGTTAACGGCGAGACACTTTCAAAGACATTAAATTCTATCGGGCTAGAAGTTGATAGCTATAAAGAGATAAATTTACCAAAGAGTATTGTGGTTGGCTACATAAAAAGTAGAGAGAAGCACCCAGATGCCGATAAACTAAGCGTTTGTCAAGTAGATGTTGGTGGAGAGACGCTTCAGATCGTGTGTGGGGCTAAAAATGTTGAAGCTGGCCAGTTTGTGCCAGTTGCACTTATTGGCACGACTATGCCAAATGGTCTTGAGATAAAAAAAGCAAAGCTTAGAGGTATCGAGTCAAGTGGTATGATCTGCTCCTCAAGTGAACTGGGACTTCCAAAGGTAAATGATGGAATTTTACCGCTTGATGAGAGCATCGGTAAGCTAAAACTTGGTACAAGCCTTAGTGAATTTGAGGTATTTAAAGATACGATAATCGAAGTTGATGTCACAGCAAACAGAGGCGATTGCCAAAATTTACATGGCATCGCAAGAGAAATTTGTGCAGCGCTTGATTTAAATATGAAAGATAGTCACGAAGACGATGAGAGCGAAAATTTACTAGGTATTGGCAGAATAGCTTCTGTGCGAGCAGAGGATAAAGTAAGTGGGTCATTTTTGTATAAGGCTTTTGAGCTAAAAGAAGGACTATATGAAAATCTAATAACTCGCATGCGTCTAGCATTAATAGAGTGTCAAAAGACAAATTTAGTTGAGAGACTGCTTGAATACGCGACATTTTGCACGGGTGTTTTATTTAGGGCTTATGATCACACTAAACTAGTAAGTGAAGGCGAAAAAGCTGTTTTTGATATAAAAAATGGCGAAAATGGCGAATGTGTCGTTTATTGCGGGGATAAAAATTTAGGCATTGCTGGAATTTACCAAAGCGACATAGCAAGGGTAGATGAGAAGTCAAAAGTGATCCTAGTAGAAGCTAGCTATGTAAAGCCAGATATAGTTTCAAAAGCTATTTTTGAAAATAAAAATTTACCAAAGGGTGATCAAATTTATCGCTCAAGTCGTGGTAGCGAGCCAAATTTAGCTTATGGAGCGGATTATTTATTTAAAAGACTTGCTAATTTTAAAGATACTCTAAATCTCTTTGCTGGCTCACAGCAGTCGCTTTTAAACACCGAGCCTATAACACTAAGCATCTCTCTTTTTGAGCTTAAAAATATGATCGGTCAAGATATTGCTAGAAATGATGTCGTTAAAATTTTAAAGAAACTTGGCTTTGAGATCGCAGTAAATGTTGAGCAAGAGAGTTTTAACGTAAAAGTGCCGTTATTTCGCCATGATATAGTAAATTCTCACGATGTTTGCGAGGAGATCGTAAGGATAGTAGGCATAGACAATATCGCCTCAAAACCACTAAATTTCTCTGAGAAAAATAGGCTAAATAAGACATATTTTGACTATAAAAACGCCCTAAATTTAAGGCGTAGAGCAGCTGATAATGGCTTTTTTGAAAGCGTGCACTATGTCTTTGATAGTGAGGATGAGCTTAGTGAGCTAAATTTTAAACCATGCAAAGTCAAGATACTAAATCCTATAAATAACGAGTTAAACACGCTTAGACCGACACTTGTTAATCACCTTCTAAACTCAAGCGAGAAAAATATCAAAAACTCGAAACGCTCAGTTAGACTATTTGAGCTTGGAGAAATTTTTGATGAAAATGCAAATCAGGGCTTAAATTTAGGCTTTGTTGTGTCTGGACTTTTAAAAGAGCCAACACTGATAAACGGTGCAAAAGGCGAGGAGGCAAATTTCTACGCATTTGCATCGATGGTGCAAAATGTCATAGGCAAATTTGAACTAAAACCTTGCCAGGGCATCTCATATCTTAGCCCATACGAGCAAGTACACATCTATCAAAATGGCGAAAATATCGGCTATATCGGTAGAGTTGACGCAAGAGTTGAGGCAAAGAGAGATCTGCCAAGAACATATGTTTGCGAGATTGATTTTGCTAAGCTTAAATTTGAGCCAATTTTGGCAGTGCCTTACTCTAAATTTCAAAGCACAACAAGGGATCTTAGCCTTATTGTGCCTGAAAATTTCGAGGCTGGACAAATTTATGAGTGCATAAGAGGGCTAAATCTAAAAGAGCTAAAGGAATTTTTACCAGTTGATATCTACAAAGATGCAAAGCTAAATGGCTCGATCAGTCTTAGCCTTAAATTTACATTCCAAGATATGGAAAAAACACTCGAGGATGACGATATAAACGCACTTATGGATAAAATTTTAAGCGAGCTAAAAGAGAAACTAAATATCGGAATAAGATGAGAATTTATCCATTAGAAAAAAGTCTAAATTTAACCATCGACGACATTGCAGCCGATAAGTCTATCTCGCATAGATGCGCGATCTTTTCGCTTTTAAGCGACAAACCATCTCACGTTAGAAACTATCTAAGAGCAGGCGATACGCTAAATACCTTAAAAATAGTCGAGCTTTTAGGCGCAAAAGTTGAGGACAATGGTTTCGAAATAACGATCACACCGCCGCAAAAGATAAAAGAGCCAAATGAAATCTTAGAGTGTGGCAACTCTGGTACGGCGATGAGGCTTTTTATGGGATTATTAGCCGCACAAGAGGGCTTTTTTGTGCTAAGTGGTGATAGATATTTAAACTCGCGTCCAATGGCTAGAATAGCAAAACCTCTAAATGATATGGGTGCAAAGATAGATGGTGCAAACAACGCAAATAACGCTCCGCTTTGCATAAGAGGAACAAAATTTGAAAGATTTAGTTTTGAGAGCAAGATCGCCTCAGCTCAGGTAAAAAGTGCGCTTTTACTAGCGGCTCTTTACTCAAATGGCTGCAAATTTAGTGAGCCAGAGCTAAGCAGAGATCATACTGAGCGTATGCTAGCTGGCATGGGAGCTGATATAAAGCGTGACGACCTAGAGATCACACTGGAACCGATGAACTCGCCACTTGCGCCACTTGATATAGACGTGCCAAATGACCCAAGCTCGGCATTTTTCTTCGCGGTCGCAGCTTTAATCATCCCAAATTCGCATATCATTTTAAAAAATATCTTGCTAAATAAAACTCGCATCGAAGCTTACAGGATTTTAGAAAAAATGGGTGCTGAGATAAAATTTCACAAAACCTCAAGCAAGTACGAAGATATCGGTGATATCGAGGTTAAATACTCACCAAATTTAAAAGGTATAGAAGTTAGCGAAAATATTTCGTGGCTTATCGATGAAGCCCCAGCTTTAGCCATCACATTTGCCTGCGCCAAAGGCCAAAGTAAGCTAATAAATGCCAAAGAGCTTCGTGTAAAAGAGAGCGATAGAATTGCTGTCACGATAAATGCTTTAAAGCAGTGCGGCGTTGATGCTAGCGAGCTTGAAGATGGCTTTATCATAAATGGCTCTGAGGCTAAATTTGCCACGATAGATAGCCACGGAGATCACAGGATTGCTATGAGCTTTGCTGTGCTTGGACTAAAATGTGGCATGCAGATAGAAAAGAGCGAATTTATCGCCACCTCATTCCCAAATTTTGCTGAAATTTTAAAGAAAATGGGAGCTAAAATTGAAGATTGAGCTTGCTAGTAGTTATGGATTTTGCTTTGGTGTAAAAAGGGCGATAAAGATTGCTGAAAATGCAGGAGATGCTGCGACCATTGGGCCACTCATTCATAATAACGAAGAGATAAACAGGCTTGAGAAAAACTACAATGTAAAAACGCTTGAGGGCATAGACGAGCTAAAGGATGAGAAAAAGGCGATCATCCGCACTCATGGCATCACTAAAAATGACCTTGCAGAGCTAAAAAAGACAGATATAAAAGTGATCGACGCAACTTGTCCATTTGTGACAAAGCCACAGCAAATTTGTGAAAAAATGAGCGAAGAGGGCTATGATGTGGTGATCTATGGTGATATGCATCATCCAGAGGTAAAAGGGGTGAAGTCATACGCCAAGGGCAATGTCTATGTCGTGCTTGATGAGAGTGAGCTAGAGGACATCAAATTTAAGCAAAAGGTTGCGCTCGTTAGCCAAACTACTAGAAAAGTCGAGAAATTTATGCAGATCGCAAACTACCTTATGCTTCACGTAAAAGAGGTACGCGTTTTTAACACGATTTGCAACGCAACATTTGAAAACCAAGAGGCTGCTAAAAATTTAGCAAAAAGGGCTGACGTGATGATAATAATCGGTGGAAAAAATAGCTCAAATACAAAACAACTCTACCTAATATCTAAAAATTTCTGCGAAGATAGCTACTTGATAGAAAGCGAAGAAGAGCTTGAAAAGTCATGGTTTGATGGCAAAAATTTGTGTGGCATAAGTGCTGGTGCAAGTACGCCTGACTGGATCATACAAAAAGTCGTTGACAGAATCAAAAAAGTATAAAATTTATCCTAGCTAAAGCCACAATTAACTATAATAAGCTAATTTGCCTCTACTGGCATAATAAAATTTAAAGGATCAAGATGGCTGTGAACAAAAGTGTTCAATTAGGAAAAGCAAAAGACGAAGATATCGAAGATATCGATTTTGCTGCGATGTTAGAGGAGTCTTTTAAAAAGACTGAAGAAGATAGTGACGCAAAGATCGTCAGTATCAATGGCGATGAGGTTTTAATCGACGTTGGCAAGAAGTCAGAAGGCATTTTAAATGTTTCTGAGATCACTGATGCAAACGGCAACCTGACGCATAAAGTTGGCGATACGATCAAAGTTGTAATAACTGGATCAAGAAATGGAAGACCTATAGTGTCGCACAAAAAAGCACTTAGAAAAGAGAAAGTTAAAGCTTTCATCGAAGCTTACGATCCTGAAAATTCTAGCGAAATAGATGTAAAAGTAGTTGGAAAAAATAAAGGTGGTTTTATAACTCAAGATGCAAATGGCGTGGAATTTTTCTTACCAAAAACTCACAGTGGCTTTAAAAATGCTGAAGGAGTAATTGGTAAAACATATAAAGTAAGAGTTATAAAAATTGATAAAGAAGAAAATAGCATAGTTGTCTCTAGAAAGAAAATTTTAGATGACGACCGCAAAAAGCGTAAAGAAGCTCTATCAAGCATAGTAGAAAATGATAGCGTTATAGAGGGTACAGTTAAAAAAATCACAACTTATGGTATGTTTGTTGATGTTGGTGGAGTCGATGGGCTTGTGCATTACAGTGAGATAAGTTATAAAGGCCCAGTAAACCCTAGCTCACTATATAAAGAAGGCGATAAAGTTTTAGTTAAAGTTATCAGCTATGACAACGAAAAACGCCACTTGTCTTTATCTATCAAGGCAGCTACTCCAGATCCTTGGGAAGAGATCATAAATGATGGACTAGAGGTTGGTGACACTATCAAAGTTACAGTTAGCAATATCGAGCCTTATGGCGCATTTGTTGATCTTGGAAATGATATTGAAGGATTTTTACATATATCTGAAATTTCATGGGACAAAAATATCAAAAATCCAAAAGATCACATCAATGAAGGTCAAGAGATCGATGTTGAGGTTATTGAGATAGATGCAAAAGGACACCGTCTAAGAGTGAGCCTTAAAAATTTACTTCCAAAGCCATTTGATGAGTTTAAGGCAAAACATAAAGAGGGCGACGTAGTAAAAGGCGTTGTGACAACTATCACAAATTTTGGTGCATTTGTTAGAGTGGGTTGCGTTGAAGGCTTGTTGCATAACGAAGACGCATCTTGGGATAGAAACGATAAATGCAAAGATATGTTTAAAGCTGGTGACGAGCTTGAAGTAAAAATCATCAAAATCGATAGTGCTGAACAAAAAGTTTCACTTAGCCTAAAAGACCTAAAACAAAGTCCAGTTCAAGTATTTGCTGATAAATTTAATGTAGGCGATATCGTAAAAGGAACAATTCGCGACATTAAAGACTTTGGTGTGTTTGTAGAGCTTGGCGATAACGTTGATGCACTAATCCGCAAAGAAGATCTAGGTGGTGTAGATGTTAGCACACTTAAGATCGGCGATGAGATCGAAGCAGCTATCGCATTTATCGATGAGAAGAAAAATAGAATTCGCCTGAGCATACGTCGTTTAGCAAAACAAAAAGAGCGTGAAGTGTTAAATGAGATCAATGATAACGACGATAAAGTAACACTTGGCGATATCATAAAAGAACAATTACTTTAGTTTAAATGGGCAGACGCGTACTTTTATTAGTAGTTGTCCTGCTATTTGTAATATTGGGATTGGTTGGAATTTCTCTTGTTAAATTTGCAAGTGTAAATTTCAGCCAGATACATGAAGAAAATATCACAAATGAGCAAAATTTAACCAAAAATACAACCAGCAATACTAGCTGGATGAGTGAACTAGCAACTATTAGAAAAAGAGATTATGTGCTGCCCGTAAATGAAATTTTTATAGAATACAACCGACCCAAAATAGAAAAACCAAAGATTACTGCATATGAGCTTTTGATAGATAAAAATGATATCTATTCAATGTTTTGTTTGATGCAGACTTTAAGAAAAAGCGAGGTCGATTTTACTGTTGTAAAAGATGGTGCAAAAAGCCAGATATTTTTAAATACTCAAGACTCTAAACTTCTACAAAATATCATTTTAGAACTAAGAGTTTATGATATTCACTCAAGTGTGAGAGAGGTAAAATTATGAAAACTATCATTGTTTGCGATGCGATACATCCAGTAGGTTTTGAACTTTTAAAAAAAGAGCAAGATATAAACGTAATAGACGCAGTTAATACTCCCAAAGATGAACTTTTAAAAATTTTAGGCGAGGCTGATGTTGCTATAACAAGAAGCTCAACTGAAGTAAATGAGGCCTTTTTAAACGCTGGTAAAAAACTAAAAGCCATCGTTAGAGCTGGTGTTGGTGTAGATAATGTCGATATAGAAGGATGCTCAAGGCGTGGCATAATAGCTATGAACGTTCCAACTGCAAACACTATTGCAGCAGTTGAGCTAACAATGGCTCATATGCTAGCTTCAGCTAGATCTCTTGAATACGCTCATAATGATCTAAAGCTAGATAGAATTTGGAAGCGTGAGAAATGGTATGGGGTTGAGCTTTTTAAGAAAAAACTTGGCGTGATTGGCTTTGGAAATATTGGCTCAAGGGTAGCTGTTCGTGCAAAAGCTTTTGGTATGGAGATCATAGCTTATGATCCATATATTGATCCATCTAAAGTTATCGATATGGGCGGTACTTATACTAAAAATTTTGATGATATTTTAGCATGTGATTTTATCACGATACATACGCCAAAGACTAAAGAGACGACCAATATGATCGGCGCTAAAGAGATCGCAAAAATGAAAGATGGCGTAAGACTTATAAACTGCGCTAGAGGCGGTCTTTATAACGAAGAAGCGCTTTATGAAGGACTAAAAAGTGGCAAGATAGCATTTGCCGGTATTGATGTTTTTACAAAAGAGCCAGCAACTGATCATCCACTTCTTGATCTAAATAATGTAAGTGTCACCCCACACCTTGGAGCAAATACGCTTGAGTCACAGCGAAATATCGCAGTAGAGGCAGTCGAGCAAGCTATTTTAGCAGCTCGCGGCATAAGCTATCCAAATGCGTTAAATTTACCTATAAAAACAGAAGATCTACCGCCATTTGTTGAACCTTATATCGATCTTACAAGCAAGATGGCATTTCTTGCTGCACAGATAAATAAAAGCGTTATCAAGGCCATTCGTATCGAGACTCACGGTCAGATTAGCGAATATGCAAATTCAATGCTAACTTTTGCAATCGTAGGTGCTTTAAAAGAGAGTCTTGGTGATGCGATAAATTATGTAAATGCTAAATTTTTATGCGATGAAAAAGGTATAGTGACTGAAACTAGTCTTGGCGGAGATAGTATTTTTAAAAATAAAATTACCGTTCGCTTAACTACCGAAAATGGCATTGTAACCGTTGGTGGAACGGTATTTGGTGAAAATCAGCAACGCATCGTAACGATAAATGGTTTTAAGACCGACTTTAAACCAAAAGGTAAGATGATTATCTTTAAAAACCATGATGTGCCAGGCGTTATTGCTCAGATTAGTAAAATTTTAGCTGATGAAAAGATCAATATCGCAGACTTCCGTCTTGGCAGAGATGATCACAATATGGCACTTGCTGTCATTTTGGTTGATGAACATATAAAAGCAGAAACGTTAGAGAGACTAAACGCACTTGAAGCTTGCGTTTGGGCTCAATACGCAGTTATATAAAATTTTGAAAGGATAAAAAATGGCTTCATATTCAATGGGCGATCTAAAAAAGGGACTAAAGATCGAGATCGATGGCGTTCCTTATAAAATCGTAGAATATCAACACGTTAAACCGGGCAAAGGTGCAGCTTTTGTTCGTGCGAAAATCAAATCTTTTATCGACGGAAAAGTGCTTGAAAAGACTTTTCACGCAGGCGATAAATGCGAGCAACCACATCTTGAAGAAAAAGAGATGCAGTATCTTTATGATGATGGTGAGTATTGCCAGTTTATGGATACTGTTACTTATGAACAAGTTGCTATTAGCGATGAGGATGTGGGTGATGTTAAAAAATGGATGATCGATGGCATGATGGTTGAAATTTTATTTCACAATGGCAATGCGATCGGCGTTGAAGTGCCACAAGTAGTTGAGCTAAAGATAGTTGAGACTCCACCAAATTTCAAGGGCGATACGCAAGGCGGTAAAAAGCCAGCTACTCTTGAGAGTGGTGCGGTAGTTCAGATACCATTTCACGTACTTGAGGGCGAGGTTATCCGTGTGGATACTGTTCGTGGCGAGTATATCGAGCGTGCGAATAAATAATGCAGTTTAATCTTTCTTACTAAAACGTTTAGTAAGCCTAATGCTTAGCTAAAGTCACTATTTAAAAAGTATTGGCTTTAGCAAAAACTTCATTTCTACATTGTAAAATTTCAAACAGTGTTAGCTTAGAATACACAAAATTTTTATATTTTATAAAAATCCAAATATAGCCAAATATCAGCTCATAAAATCTTCAAAAATCAAAAAATATATAAAAAAATGAAAATTCTTAGCGAGATAAGCAAATGTTTTAACTATAAAATTTTTATATTATGATAGTAGAACCGTAAGTCAAAAACAGGGGAAAAACGAGACGGTTTCCCGTCTCGGTAGCTAGCATTAAGCCGACTTTTCTTTGAGATATTTGTTTATAAGAGTTGTGATCTCTTCACCGTGAGGAAATCTCGCTTCTTCATTTCCAATGCGATCTTTCTTAGAAAATATAACATCTCCATCAACCTCGACAATGAAATTTCCACCATCACCTACAACCTTTTCGACTCTTGCATCACTAAAGTTCGCTTTTATTTCATCTTCTACACGAGAAGCTACCGGACGATAGTTTCAAGAGTTGCAGTAAATAATTTTTACTTGCATGCTCTGTCCTTTCTTGTGAAATAAGCCAACATTATATAAAATTTTATTTAACAAATAAAACATATTACTTGAAAGGATAAATTTATGAAAAAAGTTGCTGTGATTTTAGCTGAAGGATTTGAGGAGATAGAAGCACTAACTTCTGTTGATGTTTTACGTAGAGCTGGAGCGATAGCTTCTATTGTTGGGCTAAATGACGTAAACATCAAAGGATGTCACAATATATGCGTAAAAGCCGATGTGACACTTCGCGAGATGAAGGAGCTAGACTACGATACGATCGTCCTTCCTGGGGGACTTCCAGGAGCTAGCAATCTAGCAAACGATACAAGGCTCAAAGCAATTTTGCAAAATTTTGATAAAAGCAATAAGCTTATTTGTGCCATTTGTGCTGCTCCTATGGTGCTTGAGAACGCTGGTGTACTAAAAGATCATTTTGTTTGTTATCCAGGATTTGAAGAAAATGTAAGAAGTGATAAAAGGGGCTATGATAACGGCAAGAGTGTATTGAGGGATCAAAATATTATTACAGCAAAAGGTCCTGCTTTTTCAATGGAATTTGCACTTTTTATAGTTAAAAATTTACTTGGCGATGAAGCGTATCTTAAAGTAAAGAATGATTTACTTTATAAATAGCTTATAAAGATAAAATAATTTTTTATTTAATTATTCTTTTTAAACTTAAAATTAGATTTTGTTTAGTGATAGTTATAAAAACTCTATATATACGAGTTTGTAGCTTTTAAGAATATTTCTCAAAAAAAATATAATAAATTTTTGATTTTTTACATCTTTTTGACGAAAATTAGCTATTATCACACTAACCGAATAAATCGGTAATTTTTTTAAGGAACACTCCTGTGAATATTTATGTAGGAAATTTGTCGTATAGAACGACAGAGGCAGAATTGAAGGAAGCTTTTGCACAATTTGGTGAAGTAAAGCGCGCAAAGATCGTAAAAGATAGAGAAACTGACCGCTCAAAGGGTTTCGGCTTTGTTGAGATGGATGACGCAAATGAAGGACAAAGAGCCATAGAAGCGTTAAATGAAAAAGAGTTAGGCGGACGCACTTTAAGGGTAAATGAGGCTAGACCAAGGGATTAATGACTATTTGCCACCATCTGGTGGCATAGTCTCTCGCATTGCTCCTACACCAAGCGGATTTTTACATGCTGGTAATGCTTATAACTTCATTCTGACTTACCTTTTGACACGTTCAGTAAGTGGCATTTTGCACTTACGTATTGATGACTATGACCTTAGTAGATACCGGTGCGAGTTTGTTCAAAATATCTTTGATGTTTTAGAATTTTTGGAACTTGAATGCGATAAAGGACCTACTTGTACGAGTGAGTTTGAGCAAAAATTTAGCTTTAAATTAAGGGCTAAAAGGTATGAAGAAGTGCTTAAAAAGCTAGATGAAATTTATATCTGTGAATGTTCAAGGACTACAAAAAATGCCTACATAAACGGCATTTATACTAAAATATGCAAAGATAAAAATCTAAAATTTATAAAAGACAATACTGCTATTAGACTAAGCGTGGATGAGGGCGATCCTCTTGGTAAGCTTGTGGCAGAGCAAATGGGCGATTTTGTGATATACAAAAAAGATTTTACTCCTGCTTACAACTTTGCAAGCGTGATAGATGATGAAGATATGGGCGTAAATTTGGTTGTTAGAGGTGAGGATCTAAAGGCTTGCACGCTAGCTCAAAGATACCTTGCAAAAAAGCTAAATTTTAACTTTTATAATGCTAATTTTATTCATCATAAGCTACTTTTAAAAGATGGCAAAAAGCTCTCAAAAAGCTCAAAATCACCACCAATTAATCTAAAAGATAGCCCGCAAATTTATTATAAAATTTTAGCAAATGATCTTGGTTTAGATATCAAATCAACAGACAAAATTTCAAATCTACTTTATGAGTTTAAGCTAAAAAATATAGCCAAAAAATTTTTGCAAAGCATGAGCTAAATTTATACTATATATGCAGTTTATCGCCGCCCTGATCTTTTGCTTTGATTATTTGAGCTTTGTCTCAAAAAATGCACTAAGAAGCGAGTTTATGCCTTGCTTTGTAAATTTCTCCATTATCTTTTCGATCTGCGGTTTTTCTTGCCAGACGGGCTCATTTACGAGGCTCATTTTAGCTAGCTCGTTTTGAGCATCTATGTAGCTACCAAGGCTGTCAATTAGCCCCATTTTTAGGGCATTGTGAGCTAAAAAGACCCTTGCATTTGCCCACTCATCTTTTTTCTTGATATCTAAATTTCTAGCCTCTGCCACGTCGCTTACAAATAGCATGTAAGCATCATTTACGAGCCCTTGCAAGCTCTCACGCTCTTGCTTGCTCCAGCTCCTCATAAAGGTACCAGCCTCTTTAAACTCGCCAGCCTTCACTACTTGCTCGCTTACGCCTAAATTTTTGGCTAAATTTTCGATGTTTGCCCCTTGTATGATGACGCCGATAGAGCCGATGAAAGCGCCCGGATTTGCTACGATAGTGTCGGCATTTACGCCAGCGTAGTAGCTACCACTTGCCATGTTGCCAGCAGCGTATGCGAGCACTTTTTTGTTCTCTTTTAGCCTCTTGACCGCCATAGCTAGCTCCACGCTAGGACTTAGCGCACCGCCTGGGCTGTCGATGTAGAGCAGCACGCCTTTGATGTTGCTATCAAGCCTTGCTTTTTCTAGTGCTTCTAAAATTTCGCTTGTGTCCATTATCGTGCCGGTGATGTCGATACGGGCTAAATTTGGCTCTTTCATCTTGCCATCTGGTGCAAATACGAAAAATAAGATCAGCAAAAATATGAGCGCCTTAAAGTAGTTATTTATAAATTTAAAAATTCCCAAAATTCCTCTAAAAATAAGCCTTAAAATTTGCAAATTTTGCCTCCGATATATAGTTTTTTAGCTTCGTTTGTATGAAGTATGAGCTGAAGTATTAGCTCGCTATCATCGCACTCTAGGTCGTTATAGACGGCAAGATCGGCCGCTCGTCCTGTCTTTATCTCGCCGTTATTTGTCCTAAGCGCCTTTGCGCCCCCGTGCGTTGCAGCGACAAAAAGCCTAGTGGCAAGCTCGTTTAGATCAAGGCTCGCGTGGGTAAAAAGGGCGGCTCGTAGCTCATGCCAGAAATTTAGGCTGATATTTGAGCTAAGGCCGTCTGTGCCGATGTTTAGACTGACGTTATTTTTGAAAATTTCTTTTAAATTTAGCGCTTTTTTGCCAAGCAGTCTGTTTGAAATGGCGCAGTGCGTCACGCTGTGATGAGGCTTAAATTTAGCAAAATCGCTCACATAAACGCAGTGCGTAAAGAGTGTATTTATCTCACGAAACATCGCAAAGTAGCTCTTCGCGTCATACATCGGCCTTGGATCTTGGCTAAATCTTAAAAGATGCTTTTTGAAGCCGCCGCTGCCGTGCTCTAGCCACTGCTTTTCAGCCTTGCTCTCTAAAAAGTGCGTGCTTACAAGCAGGTCATCTTTTTTAGCTATCTCAAGGGCGGCTTTGGCGAGCTTTGGGTGCACAGAGTAGGGAGAGTGTAGTGAGATAGCTGGAGTGAAATTTTGGCTTTTATAGCTCTTTGTTTTTTCAAATTTAGCTAAGAAATTTTGCAAATTTTGCTGAACTATCTGCTCATTTGAGCCTAAAATTTCACTAAAAAGTACGACTTTTAGCGGACTAGCGGCTAAAATTTCAAGATCACTACCAAAGCTAGATATCTCGCCAATGGTACAAACTCCGCTTTTTAACAGCGAATTTATGGCTTCATTCATCGCTTTCTTAGCTTCCATTTTAGCTAGCTCGCCGCCTTTATCAACGATAGAGCTAAGCCATTTTATAAAGTCGCCATATTTTAGCGTGCTAACGTTTGAGCTAAACTCCAAATGAACGTGCGTATTTATAAAAGCTGGGGCGATCACGCTCTCACCAAAGTCGCAAATTTTGGCCTCTTTAAATTTTTTTTGCGCCTCTTTTTCGCTTGTAATTTCTAAAATTTTATCATCATCAATAACGACACAAGAATTTCTTAAAATTTTTGGATTTTCTCCGCCAGTGATTATTTTTTTTGCTTTTAAAATTTCCACATTTGAGCCTTAAATTTTTGTTATTGTAGCGAAAATTTAGGAACGAAAATGTATAATTTGGGCTATTTAATCAAAAAGGAGTGACATGGATAAGAAGCTAAAAATAATGGTTATCCAAGGCCCAAATATCAACATGCTTGGCGCTAGAGAGCCAGGAATTTACGGCGTTATGAAGATGGAGGATATCCACTCTCAAATGAAGATCGTTGCCGATCAAAATGACGTTGAGATCGAGTTTTTTCAAAGCAACCTTGAGGGCGAGCTAGTCGATAAGATCCAAGAGTGCTTGGGCGATGCTGACGGCATCATCATAAACCCAGCCGCTTACACTCACACATCTATTGCTATCCGCGATGCGCTAAGTGCGGTTGCACTGCCAGTTATCGAGGTGCATATCAGCAACGTTTATAGAAGAGAAGAGTTCCGCCACAAAAGCCTCATCGCACCAGTTGCAGCAGGCCAGATCGTGGGTTTTGGACCAGTTGGTTATCATTTGGCGATGATAGGCATGCTTCAAATTTTTGAGCAAATCAAAGCAGTAAGAGCAAATCAAAAAGCACAATGAATTTCATTTTAAAGGACGAAAACGCCGTATTTTACGAGTGCGGCTACAGCTGCGACAATGAGTTTTTGCTATGCGTTGATGGCGTGAAATACTTTTTCACGGACGCGAGATATTATTTCGAGGCAAAAAGCTGCGTAAATGCAGGCGTGGTCGTTCTTTTGGCGCAGAGAAATTTAATAAACGAGGTTAGGGCATTTTTAAGAAAGATGAAGCCAAATAGCCTTGTTTTTAACCCTGATGAGCTAAGCTTAAGCGAGTATAACGCGCTTAGCAAGGGTTTTAAGATAAATTTCAAGCCAAAGGCAAATTTCTCTAGGCTAAAGAGAATTTGCAAAAGTGAAGATGAGATAAAAATTTTAAAAAAAGCTAGCGAATTTGGGGCAAAATGCTTTGATGAATTTGCTAAATTTGTGCGTGAAAATGGCGAAGGGATGAGCGAAAAAGAGCTTCATTTTAACGCCTCGCTCATCTTTAGGCAAAAAAACGAGCTAGGTCTTAGCTTTGATCCGATCGTAGCGATAAACGAAAATGCCGCAAAGGCGCATGCGCTACCTGGGGATAAAATTTTAAAAAAGGGCGATTTGCTGTTACTTGACGCTGGGGTTAAATTTAAGCGCTACTGCTCTGATCGCACTAGAACTGCTTGCTTTGATGAAAATTTTAACTTTTCAAAGGAGCAAAAATTTAAAAACGCCAAGATGCAAGAAATTTACGAGATCGTAAAAGAGGCTCAGGCTGCTGCGATAAAGGTCGCAAGAGCTGGCGTTAGGGCGTGCGAGATAGACCTTGCAGCAAGAAGTGTGATAGCAAAGGCTGGATATGAAAAGGCCTTTTTTCACTCGACAGGACACGGCGTGGGTGTCGACATACACGAGCTTCCAGTCATCTCAGCAAGGAGCGAAACGCTCATAAAAGAGGGTATGGTCTTTAGCGTGGAGCCAGGAATTTATCTAGAAAATGAATTTGGCGTGCGCATCGAAGATGTCGTGGTCGCAAGAGAAGGTGGGTGCGAAATTTTATGAGGCTAGCTGGAGCAAGAAAGATCGTAAAAAGCCGTTTTTGCCCTAGTTTTTTTCATAAAAGAGATGAATTTAAGTATGAGGCGCTAGTTGGCATGGGTGGCAACATCGGCGATAGCGCAAAGAGGTTTGATAAATTTATAAGAGCGATTAGTGAAGATAGGCGGTTTCACGTGGTTGAAGTCTCGCCGATCCTTATAAATGCGGCGTTTGGCTACGAAGCGCAGGATGATTTTAGTAACGCTGTTATAAATTTACAAACATCTATGAGCCCTAGAGAAACTCTAAAAATTTTGGGGCACTATGAGAGTAAATTTAAGCGTGTCAGAACATTTAAAAATGCGCCACGTACGCTTGATCTGGATATTTTGTATTTTAGTAAAAAAGTCTATAAGACGCCGCACATTATCGTTCCGCACCCAGGGGCTGGTAAGAGGCTTAGCGTGATCGTGCCACTAGGGCTTATGAGAGGTTAAAAGGATATAAATGGCTACAAAATTTCATACTTTTACAGGAGAGAGCACCATCGAGGCTTTGAAAAAGGCTCAAGAAACGTGCGGCGAAAAGGCCATACTAGTTACTACAAAACAGATTCAAGCCAAAACGATAAATAAAAAACCGCTTTATGAAATTTTAGTAAGCGTCGAAGAGGACGACGTGAAGCAACCCCTAAAACCAAATACAAAAGCCATAAATTATGAAAATGCCTACTCTAAATTTAATAAAAACTATGAACCTGCTAAGCCAAAATTTGAGATAAAAGAAGAACCGGCTAAATTTGAGGCAAAGACAGCATCACCCGAGCCTTACGATCCAAACGAGAGCGTGCTTTTAAATATCTCAGCTGCTGCAAAAGAGATAAGCACGATCGCAAATGTAAATATCGATGACGTCAAAGATAAAGAGTCAAGCATACCAAATGGCATGAATAAAAAAATAGACGATGTGGTAAAGCAAGTAAGCGTGCTAAGCGAAAAAATAGGGCTCATAACTGACATGATCTGGGATGAAAAAGCCCCAAATCGCAATAATCTTTCGATCCCACCAGAGTTTGCCAGCATCTATAAACTCGCAAAACAAAGCGGCATGAAAGATGAGCATTTAGAGGCTATCATGCAGACGACGCTTGAAAATTTGCCAGTTTCGATGAAGAACAATCCAGCTGCTGTAAAGAGATATTTCTACTCACTTTTACGCAATATGCTACCTTGCAGAAAAGAGCCAAACGATAAAAAACAACGTATCATGATGCTAGTTGGTCCAACTGGAGTTGGTAAGACGACGACTCTTGCAAAGCTAGCTGCTCGTTTTGCTTACGGCAATGAAAAGCGCTATAAGACAGGCATCATCACGCTTGATACGTACCGTATCGGAGCGGTTGAGCAGTTATTTCAATACGCTAAAATGATGAAGCTGCCTATTCTAGATGTTATCGAGATAGATGACTTTCAAAATGCTATCAAACAGCTTAATTATTGTGATGTGATACTTATTGATACGACTGGAAATTCGCAGTATGACAAAGAAAAGCTCGAAAGGCTTGATAAATTTTTAAAGCATAGCGGCGCAAAGATTGATGTAAATTTAGTCCTTTCGGCTGGCTCAAAGGTTGAAGATCTAATAGAAATTTATAATGGATTTTCGTTTTTAGACATCGACACACTTATAATCACCAAATTTGATGAGACAAAAATTTTTGGCAATGTCTTTTCGCTGATATATGAGACAAACACGCCAGTTAGCTACTTTAGCGTGGGTCAAGAGGTGCCTGATGATCTTGTGGAGGCAAAGAGTGAATTTTTAGTAGAGTGCGTGTTTGACGGCTTTACAAAGCAAAAGGCTAGCGATGAATAATCAAGCACAAAAACTACAAAATTTAGTCCAGTCTCAAAGCAAAAGCAAAAACACACATTTTATTGCGATAACTAGCGGTAAGGGTGGTGTTGGTAAGAGTACGATAAGCGCAAATTTAGCAAATGTTTTATCAAAAAATGGCTACAAAGTAGGGCTTTTTGACGCTGATATCGGTCTTGCAAACCTTGATGTCATCCTAAATGTAAAAATGGGTAAAAATTTACTTCACGTGCTAAAAGGTGAGTGCAGCCTAAAAGATATCTTGATACCTATAAATAAAAATTTGATCCTCATTCCTGGCGAGAGCGGCGATGAAATTTTAAAATTTAACAATCAATTTTTATTTGAGAGGTTTTTGGATGAGGCGAGCGAGCTTGATGAGCTTGATTTTTTGATCATTGACACCGGAGCTGGCATAGGCGGTAGTACGCAGCTGTTTTTAGAAGCGGCTGATGAGGTTGTAGTGGTGACCGTGCCTGATCCTGCGGCGATAACCGATGCGTACGCTGTCATAAAGATCGTTTCAAGGTTTAAAAATAGTGAGCTTTTGCTTTTAAATATGGTAAAAAATGAGGCAGAAGCGACTAGAATTTATGAAAATATCAAACGCGTTGCTAATGCAAATATCGGGCCTAGCTTAAATTTAGAGCTTATAGGATTTGTGGCTTCTGATAAGAATGTTTCAAGAAGCATAAAACAACGAACGCTTTTTACAGACGACGCTGCTTATGCTGAGCCTAGTGCTCAGATAAAACAGATAGCTTCGAATTTACTTTATAGGTTGGAACGAAAAGTGCTTGACGATGAGCAAAGCAGGAGCTTTGGGGGCTTCTTTAAGCGTTTGATAGAACAATTTTAATGGAGATTGAGCTTTGCGTGCAGAAAATTTTATAGCATTTTTTACGGTTTGTGGTTTTTTTGTAGGTATAGTTTTTACCTTGCTAAAGGTGAGTGAGCCTATCGAAATGCTTGTTTATACACTAGTTATTACTTTGTTTTTTTATCTTATAATTCACATTGTTATCATGAACTACATCGATGTGAAAAGAGCTTTAACTAAAATTTTTGATAAACAAAAACACGAAGAGATCGCAGACTATCTCATCTCTGAGCTAAATACTAGAGAAAAGCGTATGGAAAATATTATGGTAAAAATGACTACTGAAAATTTTGATTCTGGTAAACGAAATGCACGAGTTAAAGCAAAAGCAGCTTAACGCTTATAAAAACACGATAAAAAAAGAACAAGACGAAATCGTCTTAAAATATATGCCAGCACTGCGTGCAATGGCGTTTAGGCTTAAAGAGAGGTTGCCATCAAGCATAGATACAAATGACCTAATAAGCATTGGCGTCGAAGAGATGATAAAACTTAGCAGGAAGTATGACAAGGAGCAAAATGACTCTTTTTGGGGTTATGGCAAAAAGAGAATTTATGGCTCTATGCTTGATTATCTAAGGACGCTTGATGTTGTTAGCAGAAGCGATAGAAAGCTAGTAAAGAGCATAAATAGCGAGATAGATAACTATTTTAATGAATTTGAAGAAGAGCCAAGCGATGAGTATTTGGCCGAAAAGCTTAATGAAGATATTGAGAAGATAAGAGAGGCAAGAGGCATTAGCGGTATTATCACTATTTTGCCAATAGACGAGCAAATGGAGCTAATTGGTCAAAATGATGTCGAGAAAAGCATTGAGAGAGAGGATCTCATTTTAAAAATAGAAGAAGCTTTAAAAGATTTTGACGAAAGAGATCAGATGTTGGTTCAGCTTTATTATTA
This sequence comes from Campylobacter concisus, assembly GCF_003049705.1. Lineage (NCBI taxonomy): Bacteria > Pseudomonadati > Campylobacterota > Epsilonproteobacteria > Campylobacterales > Campylobacteraceae > Campylobacter > Campylobacter concisus. The sequence goes on along the minus strand of NZ_PIRF01000004.1, from coordinate 122,406 downwards.
TGAAGAGCTAAATTTAAAAGAGATAAGCCAGATCATGAATATCAGCGAGAGTAGAATTTCACAAATTCATAAACGTTTGCTTGATCGTATCAGGCGTAGCTTGGGGGTTTAATGGCTGATATTTTAAGTCAAGAAGAGATAGACGCGCTACTTGAAGTTGTTGATGAAGACGGCGATACAAGTAATATCGAGGTTGAAGAGAGATCGCAGGGCGAACAAAAGCAGATTATTATTTATGATTTTAAGCGTCCAAACCGCGTTAGTAAAGAGCAACTTCGTGCGATAAAAGGCATCCATGATAAGCTTGCCAGAAATTTGGCTAGTCAAATTTCTAGTGTTATGAGAAGTATCGTCGAGATCAGACTTCACAGTGTTGATCAAATGACTTATGGCGAGTTTTTGATGAGTTTACCAAGTCCAACTAGTTTCAACGTCTTTTCTATAAAACCGCTTGATGGAAACTGTGTTTTGGAGATAAATCCAAGTATTGCCTTTCCGATGATAGATCGTTTGCTTGGCGGAACTGGTGAAAATTTTGAGGCAAATAGAGAACTAACCGACATTGAAGTAAATTTACTTGATGCGGTGCTTAGAATGATCATGCAGCGTCTTAAAGAGAGCTGGTCGATGATAACTGATATGTATCCAAATGTGGAAGCTAAAGAGAGCAGTCCAAATGTCGTACAGATCGTCTCTCAAAATGAGATCGTCATCATGGTCGTTATGGAGATCATAGTTGGCGGATCAAGCGGTATGATAAATTTATGCTATCCAGTCATCTATCTTGAACCGATACTCTCACGCCTTGCAAACAGAGATATTATGCTTGGTGAAACCAGTGCAAAAAAAAGTAGAAATAAAGAGCTAAAAACACTTATTGGACGAGCAGAAATTTTATATGAAGCCATACTTGGCAAGTCGATCATTAGCGTAAATGAGTTTTTAAATTTAAAAGAAGGCGATATTTTAAGGCTTGATAGAGGAGCTGATGATAAGGCGATCGTTTGTATCGATAAAAAAGAAGTTTTCTTGGCCGAAGTTGGGCTTCATAGATTTAGAAAATCTATAAGGATTGAGCAGTTAATACGCTCTGATAAAGATGAGATCAAAAATATCTTAGAAAAATACGAAGAAGAGCGAAAAGCAAAGCTAATGGCGTATGAAGCTAATGAGCGCAAAATGGAAGAAGAAGAGGACGACGAAGATGATGAATGATTTTTTTAATATATTTTCTAACGAATTAAAAGCTACTATCGAAGGACTTACGGGCAGAGCTCCTGAGGTTGGTGAAAGAAATGAATTTGATGCACCAACGCAAAATGGCATAAAACCGCCGGTAGTGATGGCTAATATCTCTTTAAGTGGCGATATCAATGCTAAAACAGAGATAGTATGTACTCCAGTTTTAATAAGTGCCATTAGCGAATGGATGATGGGTGAAGAGGAAATTTCAAAGAATGAAAATTTAGGCAGTGATGAGCTTGACGCCGCAAAAGAGATATTTTCAAATCTTTTTAGTGCTTTTAGTACATCTTTGGGTGCTCAAAAGGGCATGCCAAAGATAAATTTTGAAGTAATAAATGTAAATTTTTTAGATGAAAATTCTTCGCTTGATTTTAGTGTTTATGAAAAGTTATTTTTATTTAATGTCAAAATCGAAGATCTAAGTGAGCATATCGGTTTTGCTTGCGATCATTCGTTGATGAAATTTTTTGAGCCAACAAAGACCGAAGCACCAGCTGCACCAGCGAGCGCTCCTCACGTAGCTAAGGGTGACTTTAGCGCTGAAGAGATGAGAAATATCGGGCTTATAATGGATGTTAGGCTGCCTATTCGTGTTCGTATCGGCTCAAAAAGAATGCTTTTAAAAGATGTGCTTACCATGGATATTGGCTCAGTTATCGAGTTAAATCAATTAGCAAATGATCCACTAGAAATTTTGATCGGCGATAAGGTAATAGCTCTTGGTGAAGTTGTAATAATCGATGGAAACTTTGGCATCCAGATCACTCAGATAGGCTCAAAACGCGAGAGGCTTCAACAGTTAAAATAATGAATAATGAATTAGTTAGCGATCTTTTAAATTTTCCAAACGTCTTAAAATATAAAAATAAAAATGTTACCTTCTTTGGCTCGGCTAGATTTGAGGAAGATAATTTTTACTGCAAAAAGGCTTATGAACTAGCTTATAAGCTAAACGAGCTAGGATATGCCATCTTAACTGGTGGCGGAGACGGCATAATGAGAGCCGCAAACAAGGGCGCGTTTGATAGTGCAAAATCGCCAAGCATAGCCCTAAATGTGAGGCTTCCGTTTGAACAAAATACAAACCCTTACGTTACGGCAAAATACCTCTTTTCAAATTTAAGCCCAAGAAAATTTGCACTTACCGATCGTTCAGTCGCATTTGTCGTCTTTCCGGGTGGCTTTGGCACCCTTGATGAACTTTTTGAAATTTTAGTACTTGCTCAAGTTGGTAGTAAAAAAGTAAAAATTTTTCTTTTTGGGAGCGAGTTTTGGCAAGGGCTTGATGAATTTATAAAAAATACGCTAGTTAGCCAAAAAACAATAAAAAAAGAAGATATAAATTTATACAAAATCACCGATGATTTAGAGCTTATTGTAGATGAAATTTTGGCTATTTAAAAATAAGATATAAAATATCCCCTTTTAAATTTCAAAGAGGTAAAAAATATGAAAATAATGGTCGCAATGAGCGGTGGTGTAGATAGCACTATGACGGCTAAATTTCTGCAAGAAGCTGGTCATGAAGTACAAGGTTGCTATATGATGCTACATCAAAAGCCAGGATATCACGAAGAAAATATCAGAAAAGTAAAAAAAGTAGGCGAGTATCTTGGCATAAAGGTGCATATTTTGGATCTGCAGGATAAATTTAACGAGTTTGTCTATGATCCTTTTGTGAAGCTCTATAAAGAGGGCAAGACGCCAAATCCTTGTGCTTTGTGCAATAAATTTATAAAGCTTGGTGCACTGCTTGATTTTGCAAAGGCAAATGGCTGTGAGAAGCTTGCTACTGGGCATTATGTGCAAGTTATTGATGGATTTATCACATGCGCAAAAGATCCTAGCAAGGATCAAAGCTACTTTTTAGCCCAAGTGCCAAAAGAGATATTAAAAGATGTTATTTTCCCGCTTGGGGATAAATTTAAAAAAGATATAAAAGAGCTTGCAAGAAGTGTAAAAGTGCTTGAAGAATTTGCTACGCAGGCAGAAAGTAGTGAAATTTGCTTTGTGGAAGATACTTATATCGAGGTTTTAAATAGGCATTACAATACAAATTTGCCAGGAAACGTAGTTGATAAAGACGGCAAAATAATCGGTCGCCACCAAGGTTATATGCACTATACTATCGGTAAGCGCCGTGGTTTTGAGGTTTTTGGTGCTCATGAGCCACATTTCGTTATAAAGATAAATGCCGATAAAAACGAGATCGTTGTAGGAACAAAAGATGACTTGGCTCAAAAGGTAGTCGAGCTTGAAAACGTAAATTTGTTTATAGATAAAGATAAATTTGAGTGCGAAACCAAGATAAGATATAGAAGCCCTAAACTTGATGCTTTTGTTGAGGTTGATAAAGAGAATAAAACAGCAAAACTAACGCTAAATCAAAATGCACTTGGTGTGGCACAAGGCCAGCTTTGTGTTATGTATGATGGCGATAAGGTTATTGCAAGTGGATTTATAAAAGGCTAGTTGTAGCCTTTTATAAAAATTTATTGGGCTCTGTACAATTTTTTATAAATTAAGCTAAAATTTATTGACAAAACATATCTTTTCGTCTATAATACGAGCTCTTTTCAAGTGTTCCGGATTAGCTCAGCGGTAGAGTAGGTGACTGTTAATCACTTGGTCGCTGGTTCGAACCCAGCATCCGGAGCCATTTATATTCAAAAATCCTTTTAAAACCCCGATTTTTACAATGTTTCAAGAGCTTTAAGTTTTCTTAGTTTTATAAAATTTGTTCCCTGTTTGTTCCCGAAATTTTTTAATATTCCAATTTCTCGCCATGTTTTCTAAGTCAATCTAAGATGCTTTATTTTTGTTTTTAAAAACAAGAAAACATTTTTTATCCTAAATTACTCTAAAATACCCTAAGGAATCATAGGGTATTAAAAATTTTTCAAAAACTATCCAAAAACTACTCAAAATAACAAGAGTAAATGAAAAGTACATATAATTAGTTATATAAGAATAAGCATAAGGAGAAAATGGGATGCTTAACGAACTATATAACGATGTAGAGTACAAAACGCTTCTTGAGCACATATCTAGCCAATATAAAGGAAAGGTAGTTCTAGACAGAAAGCAAACCGCAGGGGTTCTTGGCATCGGCGTATCTACTCTTGATCTTCGTATATCGCAGGGCAGAGATATTCCGCGTTATATAAAGATGGGAGATGCAAAGAATTCTCGCATAGCGTTTGCGATAACGGACATTGCGACTTATATTTTTCAAAAAAGGGTTAAAACATGCTCTTAATTTCTATAGTAGATAATAAAGAAAAGGACTAAAAATGAGTGATGCTCTTCAAATAGGCGGACACAGCCTAGTTCTTTGTGTAAGAAGCGAATTCTTGACGCTCAAAAAGGCTATTATAAGGTATGAGCACAATGTTAGAGAGGTTAAGCACGCCTCTAAGATCGGATATCTTAGAGGCAACAGCCGTAATAATAGATACATAGTGCTTAGCGAATATAACGATAACGGCAATATGCGAGAGATGCCTAATAGCGATAGGGAATTTAGCGATAGAAAGTATATAAAAGCACTCTTGAAAAAATACCACGAAAAAATGAAGGCCGACTACGAAGCCCAAACTAAAATCTATAAAAACGGCAAGGTGGTAAAGAATCGTTGGCGAGAAAATATGGTCGGGTTTTCCGAAATAGTCATAAGTTTCGGCACCGATCGGAATAAAGAATCCAAAGAAGGGCTAAATAAAACCGAAGTAAATTTTATCAACGCTCAGGTCTCGCTCGACAGAGTTAGAAGATTTGCAAACGATTATTGCGCTAAATACGGCGTTAAATGCCTGCTAATCGCTGAGCACAACGATTAGAAAACTAAGCATTATCAGCTTATTTTTACGAATTACCAATTTGAAAACCATAAAAATCTTAGGTTTAACGGCAAGGGCGAAACGCTAAAATTCGGCAGAAGTATGCAAGAAATGGGAGGGGCGGCGTTTAAGGGCATAGCATTGCGCGGCGAGCTAGGCTCTAAGATGAGGCATAAAAATATAAAACAAATGCACAAAACCGAAAAAGAGTATAGTAATGAGCAAAAGTTTAAAAATAAAATTAGACAATCCATAGTCGATGAAGCAAGAAAGTATATAAAAAAGAAAGAGTCTATGTTCGGCAAAGACTATTTGAGATTGGAAATCGAGGACGATAAGACTTTTATAACGAGTCTTACGAATTTAGTATTAGATCAAATGCAAAATAATATAAGTATAGTTACCGACGTAGAACTAAAACAAAGGGTTTACGAGCTAACGAATCAACTAATAAACAAGGGTGAGATAATTGCAAAAAATAACGAGCTGGATCAATCCAATGAAAATCTAATCCAAGAAAATAAAAATCTAAAAGAGATTAACGCGAACCTAAACAATCAAGACAATATTATAAAAGATAGGAATTTGCAAATAAGCAACCTCTCGGCCGAGCTAATCCAAAAAGAAGATGAAAACAATAAATTAAAAAGCCGATTAGAAAATATTGAAGCTGATATAGCGCAAATAGATAAACTAAAACAAAAAGCCGACCAAAGCGATGCCCTACAAAGCAAGCTTAAAAAAGCTAATACAGATCTAGAAAGCAAAGAAAAAACAAATCAGTCTTTGAAACAAAGAAACGAAGAGCTGGAGGCGTCGTTAAGTAACGAGAATGCCTTAAAGGAAGACAATGAAAGCAAGCTACTACAAATCGTTAAACTACAAACTTCTATAAATGGCAAAGTTCAAAGAATATCTGAGCTAGAAGAAGAAGTAAAAGTTAAAGACGAAAGGATAGAAAATTTACAGGATAAGTTAACTATATTAGAAAGCTTTAAAACGAAGGTTATTAATTTTATCTCAAAAATAAGCAATTTAATACCGAATTTTAGTAAGCTACTGGATGATGAGCCTACAGAGATAAAAAATGAGATAAAAGGCAAAGCATACAGTAGGGATGGGATGGAGATATAAGCAAGTTATCGGCAGCAAGAAATCTTTAATAGATTGTTATAGAGTGGGTACCGGTAGGACAAATTTTATCAAAATGACCAATATGTGATTTTGCTTTCAAAATACGATTTTAAAGACAAATTTAGCCAAAAGAGTAATATGCTAAATTTGCATATTACTTAAATAATTCTTAAAAAAATATACTAATTTTAAAACTAAATTTACATTTGCAGTTGTATAATAATCTCATAATTTTCAGTAATACCAGAAAGGATCAAAAATGGAAGAGATCGTAAAGACCACCTGTCCATATTGCGGTACGGGTTGCGGCATCGATCTTATCGTGCGAAACGGTAGAATCGTAGATGCCAAACCTAGCAAAGACCACCACGTAAACGACGGCGAGCTTTGCTTAAAAGGAATGTTCGGATGGGAGTTCGTAAACTCTCCTAAACGCTTAAGCCGACCGATGATGAGAAAGCTAAACGGCGTTTACGACAAGCGCGGAGAGCTTGAAGAAGTGAGTTTTGAGGAGGTTTATGATTTCCTCGCGGATAAATTTAAATCCACCGTCGAAAAATACGGCCCAAGCTCGATCATGGGCTTTAGCTCTGCGCGCTCAAATAACGAAGACAACTATGTTTTCCAGAAATTTTTCCGCGCCCAGGGTAGCAACAACGTCGATCACTGCGCCCGTCTTTGACACGCTCCTACAGTGGCAGGTCTTGCCAGCACGCTAGGAAACGGAACGATGACTAATGATTTGGTAGAATTTGCGACCGATACGGACGTATTTTTACTCATCGGTACCAACACGAGCGAGTGCCACCCGATCATCGCTATGCAGATGCAGCGCGGACTTCAGCGCGGCGCCAAGATGATCGTCGTAGATCCAAAGCGCACCGATATGGCTAAAAAAGCCGATATTTTCTTGCAAATCCCGATCGGAGCGAATATCAAAACGCTAAATACGATGATGCACGTCATAATCGCCGAAAATTTACAAGATAGCGAATTTATCGAGAAGTACTCCGAGGGATTTGAATATCTAAAAGAAGCGGTCAAGGACTTTACGCCTGAGCGTTTCGAGCGCGAAACCGGTATAAAAAAAGAGCTCATCATAGAGGCAGCTAGGATGTATGCTAAAGCAGGCGCGGCGGCGATTTGCTACACGATGGGTATCACGCAGTTTAGCGACGGCACGTCAAACGTCTTTTCGCTATCAAATTTAGCCGTTTTAACGGGGAATTTGGGCAAAAAGGGCGCTGGCGTAAACCCTCTGCGCGGTCAAAACAACGTCCAGGGTGCATGCGACATGGGCGCGCTGCCTAACGTCATCCCGGCAGGCGCGGTAAACAGCCCTTACGCGCAGGAGCAAGCGCGCAAAGTATGGCACTTTGAGCTAAATCCGGTTCCTGGCTTTAAGCTAACGCAAGCACCCGATAAAATGGATAGCGGCGAGCTAAAAGTTCTCTACGTCTACGGCGAAAACCCCGTAATGAGCGATCCTTGGACCGAGCACTTCGTCCACGCCGTACATCATCTAGACTGCTTTATCGTGCAGGATTTGTTTTTCACAGAAAGCGCGCACAAGGCCGACGTCGTATTACCTGCCGCGGGCTGGGGCGAAAAGGACGGAACCTTTATCAACACCTCTCGCCGCGTCCAACGCACTCGCAAGGCTAGCGAGCCCGTTAACGGCGTGGAGCCTGATTGGAAGGTCGTTTGCAACATCGCAAACCGCATGGGACTAGAGGGGTTTGATTTTGCGAGCCCTGAGCAAATTTGGAACGAGCTAAGGGAGCTTATGCCTAAATTTTTCGGTGGTATCAGCTACTATAGACTAGGCAAACTAGGCGGTATCAGCTGGCCGTGCCCCGACGAGGAGCATCCGGGTACGCCCGTGCTTTACGCAGATCATAAGTCCATGCTGCCTGGCGGTAAATTCCGCTTCGCGCCGGTACTTTACGTAGACGATAAAGAGGAGCGCGCTAAAGCCGAGGCCGAATTTAGAGCCAAGATGAATATCCCGGAGGGCTATCCGGTCGGTAGCGGCGCGCTTAGCGAAGTGCCCGACGAGGTATATCCGTGCCTATTTACGACCGGACGCAAGGTCTATCACTACCACACGGGCACGATGACGAGAGAGTGTCCGGCTCTTGAATACGGTGCGGGCATCGAGGGCGCGCTCATAGAGGTGAGTCCCGATATCGCTCGCGAGAGGGAGCTAGAGGAGGGCTGCTACGCGCTCGTACAAAACAAACGCGGCCAGATCGCGGCCAAACTACGCGTAAATCCGGATCTAAAAGAAGGCACGATATTTACGACCTTCCACTATAGCGAGGCCGACGGTAACGAGCTAGCCAACGCCAGCGATCCCGATCCGCTCTCAGGCATCACGCCGCTAAAGATGACGATAGCAAACATCAGGCGTCTAAGCGAAGAGGAATTTATCAAATTTAGAGAGCAAAACGAGATGTCGATGCACTCGGCAAATCCGTATTTATCGCCTGTTAGAGCGTAAATTTAGGGCGGGAGACCGCCCTTTTTTCTGCTAAAATTTATCCATTTTTATTTTAAATTTGCCTGCATTCAAATTTGACGAACTACCGCGTAAAATTTAATAAAGCTAAAGAAGTGTGAGTCAAATTTAACGAACTACCCATGTAAAATTTAATGAAATCAAAGAAGTGCGAGTTAAATTTGACGCAGCCAAACTGCGTCAAATTTGATGAGATTGCTCGCTCCTGCAATCTCGGCGAGAGCGAGCTAAATTTTAAGATTTTATCTTAAGCCTATCGCCAGCATAGTAGGCGAGCTTCCAAGTCAGAGTTTGCTTTAGGTCTTTAAAGCCGTAGCCGCGTGCCTTGACTCTATCGCCGTAGATTTTTTCTATCATCGCTGATTCGCCTACTAGCAGCGCCTTTGTCGAGCACATCGCCGCACAAACCGGCACTTTGCCTTCTGAAATTCTATCCTGACCGTACTCTTCGCGCTCGGCTTCGCTATTTGTCGGTAGCGGACCGCCTGCACACATCGTGCACTTATCCATCGAGCCTTTGGCGCCGAACACTCCATCGCGCGGGAACTGAGGCGCGCCGAACGGACACGCGTATAGACAGTATCCGCAGCCGATGCAGATATCTTTATCGTGTAGCACGATACCATCGCTCCTGATATAAAAACAATCAACCGGGCAAACCAGCGAGCACGGAGCGTCCTCGCAGTGCATGCAGGCTATCGAGGTTGATATTTCCTTACTGGGTACGCCTTCGTTTAGCGTGATGACGCGGCGGCGGCGGATGCCAAGAGGCAGCTCGTGAGCCTCGTCGCAAGCTACCGCGCAGCCGTTACAGTCGATGCATCTATCGTCGTCGCAGTAAAATTTAAGTCTATTGTTATCGTTAAATTCGCTCATTTTACGCCTTTTCTATGCGGCATAGACCGCTTTTGGTTTCAGGGATTTGAGTGACTATATCGTAGCCGTAGTTAGCGACGGTATTTGCGCTCTCGCCTACCGCATAAGGCTTGGTGCCGTCAGGGAAATTACCCGTCATATCGACGCCTTGCATGTATCCAGCCCAGTGAAACGGCAAGAATATAGTATCTGGTTTAACCGACGGTACGACTCTAGCGCGTACCCTGATCTTCGTGCCTTCAGGCGAATGAATCCATACGAAATCCCAGTTTTTAATGCCGTGTTTAGCCGCAAGCTCAGGATGGATATCTGCAAACATCTCAGGCGTGATGCGAGATAGATACATACTAGCACGGGTTTCCATGCCAGCACCGCTAAAGTTTACAAGGCGTCCCGTAGTCAAATTTATCGGGAACTCTTTTGAGAAGTCCTTGCTTAGCTGCAAGCTCTTGTATTTCGTAAATACGCGGTAGTGATTCGGCTTATCCTCAAAGCTCGGATACTTCTGCGCAAGGTCTTGGCGAGGTGTATGTAGCGGCTCTCTGTGCTGCGGTATCTGATCTACGAAGGTCCAAACTACCGCTCTAGCTCTTGCGTTGCCGTACGGAGCGATGCCCTTTTCCATGCATTTTTCGGCAATTATACCGCTACCGTCGGTCGCCCAAGTAGCGCCCATTTTTTCGCGCTCTTCATCCGTTAGCGTGATGCCTAGTATCTTTTCGATGTTATCTTTTTTGATCTCCGGATACCCGCCGCTTTGCGCTCCGCCTACAGGCGCGCTACCGTCGGCTGCTAGCTGATTTACGCCGTTATGCTCTAAGCCGAAGCGGTTTCTAAAGCCCATGCCGCCTTGCATTACCGGTCTGCTTATATCGTATAAATTTGGACTGCCCGGGTGTTTTTCCGTCCAGCAAGGCCACGGCAAGCCGTAGTATTCGCCAGCCACCTCGGTGCCCTCTTTGCCTATTAACGTTTTTTCGTCAAATTTATCCCAGTTAGCCTGATGGCGTTTTAGACGCTCTGGCGTCCAGCCGGTTAGGCCGATGCTTTTTACGATGCTAGCGATCTCGCGAGTAGCAGCTTCTGGCCACTCGATCTTGCCCTCAGAGTCTCTGATCGTGCGCGTTAGCTCGTCATAGTAGCCTAGCCTTTTGGCAAGCTCAAACAAAATTTCGTGATCCGGCATACTCTCAAAAAGAGGCTCTACAACCTGGCTTCTCCACTGACCGCTACGGTTTGTAGCTACGACCGTGCCGCTAGTTTCAAACTGCGTCGCTGCAGGCAGTAGATAGACGCCGTCTTTTTTATTTGTTATAACGCCGGCGTCGTTTACGAAAGGATCTACTAGAACCAAAAGCTCAAGGCCGTCAAGGCCCTCCTGTACTTTTACTTGTTGCGCGGTCGAGGTGATGCCGTTGCCGATGACGATTAGGGCTTTTAGGCTATAGCCTGCGTTTTCAACCTGGTCATTGCCGTTTTTGCCGTCAAGTACGCCCGCCCACCAGCGAGCTAGGGTAAATCCCGGCTTAAACATCCATTCAGGTTTTATAAAGTTACCCTGCAACCACTCGTAGTCTACTTTCCACATTTTGGCAAAATATTTCCACGTGGCTTCGTTTTTAGCGTAGTATCCGGGCAAGCTATCAGGGGCGTTTGCCATATCGCTAGCGCCTTGTACGTTATCGTGACCGCGCAAGATGTTGCAGCCGCCGCCGCTTACGCCCATATTTCCTAGTATTAGTTGCAGGATCGGAGCGATACGAGTGTTTGAGCTGCCTATGGTGTGCTGAGTTAGACCCATCGCCCAAACGACTGATCCCGGTCGATTTTTAGCAAAAACTTCGGTTATCTCTTTTAGCGTCGCAGCCGGCACTCCCGTTACGTCTTCTACTACTTCAGGCGTCCATTTTGCAGCCTCTTTGCGGATCTCATTGATACCGTATGTGCGGTCTTCTATAAATTTCTTATCTTCCCAGCCGTTTTCAAAGATGAGATTCATCATACCGTACATGAAAGGTATGTCCGTGCCTGGGCGAATTTGAGCGAAATAATCAGCCTTTGCCGCAGTTCTTGTATATCTTGGATCGACCACGATTAGCTTTGCACCGTTATTTTCCTTCGCTTTTAGAAAATGCCTAAATCCTACCGGGTGGTTTACAGCCGGATTTGCGCCGATTATAAAGATAGACTTCGCATTCTGGATATCTCCAAGGTGATTAGTCATAGCTCCATAACCCCACGTATTCGCCACACCGGCGACTGTTGCGCTATGTCAAATTCTAGCTTGGTGATCTAGGTTGTTTGTCCCAAACATCGCGGAAAATTTGCTGATGTAGTAGCTTTGCTCGTTGCTGTCTTTTGCGGAGCCTAGAAACATCACTTGTTCAGGGTTTTTCTCGCGATATGCTTTTAGTTTGGCGCCGATCTCGTCAAGCGCGTCTTTGTAGGTGATACGTTTCCATTTGCCGTCTACTTTTTTCATCGGGTATTTTACGCGGCAGTGAGAGCGCACCATATCGATGACGTCGCTGCCTTTACAGCAGTGGCCGCCAGCACTTACCGGGTGATCTTGGGCTACTTCTTGGCGTACCCAAACGCCGTTTTCTACCTCGGCGCGCACTCCGCATCCAACGGAGCAAACCGTACAAATGGTTTTTACGATTTTAGAGTTTGGAAACGGATTTGCCATCTCTTCTTTTGTGGCGCTTCTAGTTACGCCGCTAGCGGCCAGCCCGCTCATGCCGCCCGCTACGCCCGCTAGCGCGGCCATTTTTAAAAACGATCTTCGCCCGACTGCGTTTGAGTGGGGCATAAGACGTAAATTTGCCTCAGACATATTTATCCTTTCTTAAAATTTTATTATTTCGCTTGTTCGTAGTATAGATCCCAGTTTTTGCTTCTTTTATAAAGCACCTCGGTCTTTTTGCTTTTACCGTATTTTAGGTTTGACGCCGCTGCCGTCGCTACTCCGGCCGTAGCCGCTACCGCGCCGACTAGCCCCGCCTTTTTTAAAAATTCTCGCCTATTTTTTTGCATTTTCTTCCTCCATAGCTTTTAGCTTTCTCACTCTGTTTTTTTGTCTTCTTATGGCTTCGGATCTTGAAACTCCGTCCAAAGTCTTTTTGTTTTCGCCTTGATTTATAGGGCGCGGCGCGCTTAAAACTACGCGCTCAAACTCTATAAATCCTTGCAAAAGCACTGCGACGTCTTTATAAATTTCGCTGCTTTCGTGGTTAAAAAGATCATTTATAAACTCGTCGATGTTTGGGTTTATGATCTCTTTAAAAAGCTGCTCCTCAAGCTCGCCGTATAGCTCCAGCTCGCTCTCTCGCGCGATAAATTCGCTCATTAGCGCAAACACGAAACCCACGTTGTCTTCGTTTTCTTTAAATTTAGCCTCATCGCGCCTAATGTCTGTGCGGGCTAAAATTTTACGCACTTTTGCGCAGGCGTGTCCGACCTCGTAGCCCTCGTCGTAGTAGGACAGCGAGTTTCTAAGCGGACTTGGCAGAGCGTGGAAAATTTCATCGAATTCATCCGCTAAATTTTGCGAATTTTTCTCGTCGAATTTTGCCTGTATGCGCATTATCGCGGCGGCCGATTCCTCGTTTAGAGCGTGCGCCGAGGCAAGGCCTAGCATCGCGTTTACGCCGCTAAATCTATCGGCTTCTTGGCTAAAAACGAAAAAACGCGAAAATAGCGAGTAGTAAAGCCCACGTCCCGCCGCAAATTCACCCTTGCTAGTCATCGCCTTCCTTATATCATTTTTGTCTATTTTTTGAGATTTTTCTCGATTGTGAAACTATACTACTTTTTGGCTTATTTCTTATACTTAAAAAAAAATAAATCAAAAAAATTAATATATGCTTAAATATGCCTTAGTTGCATATTGCTTACGGCGAATTTTAGGAGGTAAAATAAATATGAAATTTCAGCATATATATTGCATTTACGCTTCATTTTGATGTTTACTTTTAACTAGGCTCTTTTAACGGGCGTTAAACGAGTCTAAATTTAAAATTTGAAGCGAAATTTGCAAAATTTCAGGGCTCACTCAAGCCCCAAAAACGCTTCCTCGTCAAATTTAAAATAAATATTTTCGCCGACTCTAAAATTTTGCGAATTCGCCGCCAGCGTTTTAATCAAAAAGTCGCCGACTTTGATTTTCACCAAAAGCTCTTTGCCAAGATAGAGCGAAACCGAGTGCAAGATGCCGCCCAAATACCCATCTATCGGCGTTTTGCTTAGCGTTATTTTGCTTGGATTTACGGCGATCTTTACGGCGTTACGTAAATTTTGCGGCAAATTTACGCTCGCATTTTCGTCAAATTTTAAAACCCCGTCCCGCGAGTCAAATACATTTTTGTATTCAAATTCGCACACGCGGCCCTTGTGCAAAAAGACGTTTTCTTCGGCGACCGCGCTTAGCCATTTGTCGTCGTGGCTAGCGATCACAAAGCCGCAGCCGTATCTTTGCCGCATGTAAAGCACCGCCTTGCCAAAAAGTTTTGAAGTGCCCACGTCCACGCTATTTGTCGGCTCGTCGAGTAGATATAGACGCGATCTAAGCGCCAAATTTAACGCAAAGCTAATGCGCTGCGTCTGTCCCGAGCTAAGCTCAAAGTGGCGCTTGCTTAAAAAGCTCTCGTCAAGCCCGACCAAATTTAACGCCTCGCTCGCCCTTTGCTCAAATTCAGCTAGCACTCCGCGGCTTTTTAAAACGGCTCTAAAATTTTCCCTCACGGAGCGTTTTAAAAGCGCGGGTTCGGGCAACAAAACGCTAACTTCGCGCAGTAAATTTAGACTCGGCGCGCTGCTCCCCCACAGCCGCACTTCGCCGCTAGTGGGCTTTTGCAAAAACGACATCACTCGCATCAGCGTGCTTTTGCCGCTGCCGTTGCCGCCAGTTAGCGCGGTGATTTTGCTAACGTCGATATCAAGGCGCGGGATGTTTAAAATCTCGCTCGTACCGTAGTTTAGGCGTAAATTTCTAACGTTTATCACTGCGCGCCTTTCTCGTTAAATTTACAAAAAAGCTCAAATTTGACGCGCCTAGCCCGCTTTTTGCGAGCGTAAATTTTCTAAATTTATCAAATTTCATTTATCCAGCCTTTTTAGCATGTGTATCGTCAAATTTACGGCAAATGCGATAAAGATAAGTACCAACGCAAGCGCGATACCCATCGCAAACTCGCCCTTGTTCGTCTCCAGCGACACTGCAGTAGTAATCGTGCGAGTGAAGTATTTGATATTTCCGCCGATCATCATCGCCACGCCGACCTCGGCCACGATACGCCCGTACGCCGTCGCTACGACCACCATCAGAGCATACCTCAGCTCGTACAGCACGCAGCCAACGAGCCTAGGTGCGCTCAGACGTAAATTTAGGATGGTTAGATAGTGCTTTTTGTCCATATTTTCCACGACGCTAGCGCTTAGCGAGACGATGATAGGCAGAGCCAGCACGAACTGGCCGAGCATCACGGCCTTTAGCGTAAAAAGCAGTCCAAACTCGCCAAACGGGCCGTTTCGCGTGATAAACGCGTATAAAATAAGCCCGATCGCAACTGTCGGCATCGCAAGCGCCGTATCGCTAAGCAATCGTAATACTCGCCGTCCGCGAAAATCGTAAAATCCCAGCGTAAATCCAAGCGGAAAGCCGACTAAAATCGCAAAAAATATCGAGACGCTCGAAGTGTAAAGCGTCGCCCTGATCGCCGAATACGTCTCCTCGTCGCCGCTAAAAAGCAGCCTAAAAGCCTCCAAAAATCCGTTTAATAAAAAATCCAAATATTCTTTCTCCGCATATTTCTAAGGTTAATTTAATGTGCTATAATAGCATACTTTTAAAAAAGGAGAAAAATGAAAAAAGTAATATTAGGCTCGCTAATCGCGAGCGTTTTGGCGTTTGCGGGCGATAGCGAACTCATCATGGCTACCACCACCAGCACCGATAACACGGGGCTACTAGACGCGATCTACCCTGCGTATAAGGCAAAAACCGGCGTCGATATCAAATGGACGGCGGTAGGCACCGGAGCGGCCTTGAAACTCGGCGAAAACTGCGATGCAGACATACTTTTCGTGCATTCGCCAAAAGTTGAGAAAGAATTCGTAGAAAAAGGCTTTGGCGTCGAGAGAAAAGCCGTAATGTACAATGATTTCGTCGTTATCGCCGATAAATCTATCGCCGATAAATTTAAAGGCAAAGACATAAAAGAGAGCTTTGAGCTGATCAAAAAAGAGAATATCAAATTTTTCTCTCGCGGCGATAAATCAGGCACTGACAACAAAGAAAAAGGTATCTGGAAAAAAATCATCGGCGAAGTGCCTGAAAAAGACGGCTGGTATATGCAAACCGGCCAAGGCATGCTAGCTACCATCAACGCTGCAGCCGAGCAAAAGGGCGTGACGTTCACCGACCGCGGCACCTACATCAAGTACGAGGACACCAAAAAAGGCGCGCCTGAGATGGTCATCATCAACGAGGGCGACAACGACCTAAAGAACTTCTACTCGCTAATCGCGGTAAATCCGAAGCACTGCGCTAAGGCCGACATCGAAAACGCAAATAAATTTATAGAGTGGGCGACGAGCGAAGAGGGTCAGAAATTTATCGGCGACTTTAAGCTGCTAGATAAGCCGCTTTTCACGCCTGACGCAAACAGTCGCAAAAACTAATTTTTACGCGTGTTTAGGTCAAATTTGACTCTACTCGCGCAAATTTGGGCGCGCTTTGCGCCCTTTTTTATAAATCAAAATCTATTTTACCTCTTATTCAAATTTAAACTCACCGACGTTATTTTTAAATATTTCAAAACACTTATTACTAACCACCTCGTCTTTAGTATATGCTTGATATAATTTTAGTAATTCTAAAGTCGTTATTATTAATATACCTTCACTTTTTGCATAACTTATTTGATTGGCATGTATCGGCTCTCTTTTGCTAGGATCTATGTCGCGTTGAGGATTAATTATCAGTAGTCCCTTTACGTTATCAGGAGACATAGTATTATCTTCGGCTATTAAAAAATCAGTTACATGTTTCTTGCATTGTGCTATATTGCTATTTTTAACGTTTGTGTTTATCCCTTTTATTTCTACTATAAAGTTCATATTTCCACATTCGAATCTAAAATCTTCTTTTTTTACATCTATAAAATAATCATCTTGCAACTTAAAAATATCTACTAAAATTTCCTTTACCACACCAATCAACTCATCTCCATTTGAATATAGGATTGATTTAAATCTATTATTTTTATAAATTTGCCCGTCTATATTTTTAATTTGCCGATACATATCCAATAATTCACTACGCTTATTTTTTAACGCAGCATCATCAAAGTATTCCAAACTGTTAAACCAATCAGGAACATCGGATTTTTTAAATCTAGAAAGAATAAATGATATTAAAATTCCTAAATCGTTGGCTGTATTTTTTATGAGAAGGGTAGTAGAATATAGTCTTTCATTATGTTTTATTATTGTGCTTTTACCACCATTAGACCGCTTGATAGTTTCGTAATCTGCATCGTCAAATACAAAATCCGAATAAAAATCCTGTTCGTCTATGGTTGTTGTACTTATTTCATATCTTAGCCGCACGTCAGACAAAGTTAATTCACGCAATCCATAATTAATTTGATTGATAATATCTTTAATTAAAATAGTTTGAGTAGTTAAGCCTCCAGAACGAAGCAATGATACTTTTGTGTTCGTAGGCATTAATATGATAGACATGCTTTTTTAGAGTTCTCCATAATTTCTTTTAATGTTTTAATACAATATATGGCCCTGTTGCATTTTTGGTCTTCAAGACTGAAACTCCACAATTTGGGACTATTTAAATCTATAATATTTAGATCAAACTCATCAAAGCTTCTCGGACGATCAAAAGTACTAATGGTCTGAGATATATGCGGATCATTTATTTTAAATATTGTGGAGTAAGATATTATTTGAATTTTCATTAGTTGCGCCTCTTTAAATTTATTTATTTTGCTTCTAATTAACCACTATCATAAGGCTAAATCTTCCCGCTGAACATCTCATACATCGCCTTTTCCTCGCCCCAAAGGTCACGGTGCTTTTTGATGCAGGATTTTATCGCGCCCGTGAGATATAGCACGTCCTGCTCGGTGTGCGTGTAGTGCAGGCTCACGCGCACAAAGCCGGGCTTGCTTTCCGGCATACGCCCCTCCTTGATACCCAGCAGATCGTGAGCGTACGGCCCCGCGCACATCACGCCCGCGCGCGTCTGGATACCGAAGTCATTGCTAAGGCTCGCGGCGAAATCATACGCCGAGACGCCGCGCACGTTAAACGAAATTATCGGCAGTCGCGGCGCGCCCTTTGGAGCGTAGCTTATGACCTCGTCAATGCCTGCTAGCTCGCGCTCAAAAAGCCGTGCGAGCTCGTCCTCTATGCTTTTTATTTGCTCGAAGCCCACCTCGTTTCGCAGCGCATAAGCCAAATTTGCCCGCATAAGCCCGATAATAGGCGGCGTACCGCCCTCCTCTAGCTGCTCGGGATTTTTCAAAAACACGTGCCCTTCGCGGCTGGCGTAGGCGACCGTCCCGCCCGCGGCAAATGTCGGCACATCGCTGTTAAGCAGCTCTTTTTTGATCGCCAAAAGCCCGCAGCTTGCAGGCCCTCCGAGCAACTTATGCGGCGAGAGGAAAATCGCGTCGAAATGATCGCAGTCTAAATTTGCATGCGAGCTCAGCGCCGCGCAGTCAAAGGCCACGATACCGCCCGCAGCTCTGATTAGCTCGCTGATCTTTTTATAATCGCTGACGACGCCCGTGACGTTCGAGGCGGCGCTAAACGAGCCAATAATGCGGCGTCCGGTATTTAGCTTCAGGATGCGCTCAAGCGCTAGCAGATCGATCTCGCCTGATTCACTAAGCGGCACGCGCATGTAGTCGCAAAGCCCCTCGCGAAAGCTAAGCTCGTTTGAGTGGTGTTCGTACGGCGAAACGAGCACGAGCGGAGGCTGCGCGGCGCGTAAATTTGCCTCGCCGATCGCGCTTCTGGTTGCAGGCGGCAGGTAGATGCCAAGCAGCTCCTGAAATTTCTTGATCGCTGCCGTCGCACCCTGCCCACAGGCGATGAGATAAAACCGCTCGTCAAGCCCAAGTAGCTTTTTTAGGCTCTCTCTCGCGCCCTCGTAGCGTCGCTGCGTGATGATGGCGCTTGAGCTACTGTCGGAGTGGGTGTTGGCGTAGGTTTTGAGGATGTCTGCTATCTCGCGCTCTACGGGCTCATAAGCAAGCCCCGAAGCGGTATAATCAAAATAGTGCACGCCATGTTTTAGTATGATATTTTTTCGTATTTCGTCTAAATTTAGCATTTTTACTCTTTAAATTTGATGCGGTAATTATAGTAAATTTTCACGAATTTAGGGCTTTTGCGGTGGAAATGATTTAGTAAATTTGGAGATTAAATTTGAGCAAGCTAAATTTAACCGCAAAGCGGCAAATTTAACTTAATAAAGCAGAGAATCGCGAGCCACAGAGGCTCACGACCATTTTATTATTTGTTTATAAAATTTTTCTCTAGCCACTCGATAGCTTTTGCTTCGCTCTCGAAGCGTCCGCTTTTAGCGACCTGATTTTGCCCCTCGTAGAAGCGAATCCTGATACCGTCTTGGACGCTATCTACCTTTATTCTAGTGATCTTGTCTTTGTTTAGATAGACCCTATCGTTTAGTTTTACGTACATTTTTTCTCCCTTAAATTTGATGTGGTTTTATTTCTTTTTATCTTTTGCGTCGTCTTTGGTCGAGTCCTTTTTCTCGCCGTCTTTTTTCAAAAATAGCTCCTTAAAGCGCTTATCCGCAAAGTCCTCGATATCGTTTTGTAGCTGCCTATAGGCGTTTATGAGCTCATGCGCGCGCTCGTTTAGCGTCGTGCCGGCGTTTTCGCCGCCGCCTTGCCTAGTCGTAAAAAGCTCCTCTTTTAGATTTTTTTGCAAAATTTGCAGATGATTCCAGCATTTTTTATAGTTCATGCCTAGGATTTCGGCGGCCTTTGAGATCGAGCCGACCTCGGCGATGACGTCTAGGACTTCGGTTTTGCCCTTACCGAAGATCAGCTCGCCCTCGTCGTTTTCTATCCAGGTTTTGGTTTTTACTCTCATCTTTTTTCCTTTCTTCTCCTTAAAACACCCCAACTGGCAGTATTTTACGTCGATTTTATAGTCTCTTAACGTTGATCGGATCGTCTTTAGCCCCACGCCCGCAGCCGCGTTTCTAGCGTCTTTGCACAGGATTCTGTCTTTTTCGTCGGTCATCTGCTTTAGCTGCGTCATCACGGTGTATTTGCCCCGTCCGTTTTCCAGCCCGCCAAACTGCCCTAGCTCGCAGTTGTCGATCTTTACGCCCATTTTTTCGGCCTCGTCGCTAACCAGACCGACCTCTACGCCTAGTTTTGCGGCGATCCTAAACGCCGCACCGCAGTCTAGCCTGCCCTTTGGATTTAGCAGTTTGGTTATCAGTTCGCGGATTTGCTCACTCATAGATTCTCTCCGCGCCGCTATATACATTTATGTTTTCGCCGCGCGCAAAGCCGCACAGCGTGAGGTTAAATTTACGCGCTATCACGACGCCAAGGCTAGTCGGAGCCGTGCGCGAGACGAGCACTGGGATGCCGTGCATGACGGCTTTTGCCACCATCTCGGAGCTGAGCCTCCCGCTCACCATCAAAAACGAATTTTGCAGCTGCGCGCCGGCTAATACCGCCTTACCGACGGCCTTATCTATAGTGTTGTGCTGAGCGATATCCTCGCCGATATAAAACTGCTCGCCGCTAACAAAAAGCTTAGCCGTGTGCACGCAGCCAGTCATCTCGTAGAGCTCGCACTGCGTGTAAAACTGCCCCATCTGGCGCAAAATTTCGTCTTTGTGAAATTTAACCTCGCCCTTTATCGAGCGCGCCGCCATAGCCTCAGGGTCGATGTTTGCCGTCGAGCTGCGTCCGCAGCCGCTGATTATCACCTTTTCCTCATCAAACTGCTCGAGGCGCTTTTCGTTGATTTTGGCCTTTACCCGCACGCTTAAAGCGTCCTCTGAGAGCTCGATACTCTCGATATCCTCAGGACTCTCGATCAAATTTTCGCTGATTAGATAGCCCGCCGCTAGCGCCTCCTGATCGGTCGGAGTGGCCATCACTGCGCCGAAACGCTTGCCGTTTATGTAGATCTCAAGCTTGATCTCGCGCACCAAAATATCATCAACGGCGCTTTTTTGCGCGCCTTTAAATTTGATGATTTGCGTCGTAAAAATAGGTTGCATGATTTTCCTTAATTTTTGCGAAATGATAGCTTGAAAATCTAAATTTAGGATTTGATTGTAGTGAAATCTTGCTTAAATCAAGCAAAAACTTAAACTATTTTTAGTACGATTTTATCGGTATCTGATGATGATTTATATATGCAAATTTAGCATACATCTTAAGATATTTTTTGACTAAGATTTTATCATTATCTATTATTTGTATAAGAAATAAAAGAATAGTAAAAAATAGTATAAGGCTAGAATTGGATCGCACATAACTTGCTGTATATAGGTTAAATCTTGAAAAATTATAAATATAATTTGCAGCCTGACGTAAGACCGAGAAGGAAATTTATATTATAGAGTCAAATTAAAAAAACTAATTTTTGTCAAGCTGTATTTTACTGTTATATAGTCCGTGCACGACTCAAACACGCCGACCGTATATAAAAAGCCCTTAATTATATTCATTAAGGGCTTTTTATATGAAAACTTAGACATTTTGCCGATGAAAAATCATTTTCGAGCGATAAAGCTTCGTATAAGTTTTTATATTTTTTGCTCGGCCAAAGAAAAATATAGGCCGTCTGCCAAGACCTTACAGCAAACTCATTTGAGTTTGCTAAGTAAGTATTAACATATTGTTCTATGTAGAGGTTATTTGTTCTTAATATTTTGATAAATGATATTAAGTTCTAAGACTATACGACGGAATTAGAAGCTGTTATTTTTTATTAAGTTAAAGTAAATTTTGGTTTATAGGGAAATTTACTTTTGTTTTTTTATTTGGTATTTTAGCGCAAATTTTAAAAATTGAGATTTTGTTGGTTTTTATATAGCATAAATAAAGATTAAAGTAGAGATTGTTTTTTGAGCAAGAAATAAAAATCAAGCATGAGCTTTGAAAACGGCATAAAACAGCTAGAAAAAGAGCAGGGCAAAGATGAGATAGCGCACCTTTTTAAATACATCCAGCTAACTATCGCCGCAAACGGCAGCGAGGCAAGATACGGCACAACTGGCACGCCGTTTAAATTTTATAGCGTGTGGAAAGAGCAAGAAGGCGCAAATGAGAGCCTAAATGGCGCGATAAAAGATAGAAAGATAAGCGCGCTTGATACTACGCTCTTTTCGCTGTTATCTAAAGATAGGCTGCTAAGGCTAATTAGGCACTATATATTATTTGATAAAAAAGCGAAAAAGGTTTGTAGATATCAGCAGTTTTTCGCTATCGAAGAGACGCTAAAGAGAGTATCGGCGAAAAAAGATGGTGTAAGAGCGGGCGGACTAATCTGGCACACGCAAGGAAGCGGCAAATCGCTTACAATGGTAATGCTAACAAAGCTTTTAAAGCAAATTTATCCAAATTCAAAAATCATCGTCGTAACCGACAGGATAGATCTAGATGAGCAGATACAAGGGACCTTTAAAAACACGGATATAAAAGCAGGGCGAGCAAGCAGCGGAAGCGATCTGATAGAAAAGCTGCAAAGCGGCGTTAGCGTGATAACTACGCTCGTACATAAATTTGAAAAGGTAAAAAACCAAAAGGTAGTGATAAGAGATAGCGATATATTTGTGCTAGTGGATGAGAGCCACCGCACGCAAGGCGGCGATCTGCATAAGGCTATGAAAAAGGCGTTGCCTCTTGCTTGTTATATAGGATTTACAGGGACACCGCTTTTAAAGCGTGAGAAAAATAGCTTTGCTAAATTTGGCGGAGAGATACATAGATATACGATAGACGATGCGGTCAAAGACGGAGCCGTGTTGCCACTACTTTATGAAGGGCGATACGTGGGTCAAGAAGTGCTAGACTCTGAGGGGCTAACTAGGAAATTTGACCTCATATCGAGAGAGCTTGGCGATGAGGCTAAAAGGGACTTACAGCAAAAGTGGGCGAGGTTTGAGCGTGTAGCATCAAGCGAGCAAAGGCTGGAGCTAATAGCTGTGGATATAAATGAACACATCAAAAAGACTTTGAAAGAAAGTGGTTTTAAGGCGATGTTGGCAACGCAAAGAAAATATGACGCCATAAAATATCATGAGATATTTGAGGAATTTGGAGAGATAAAAAGTGCTTATGTGATATCAAGCAACGAGCACGAGGAGCTTGAGGGCGGGCATAAAGAGTATGTCGCAAAGGCGTGGCAAGAGACTATAAGGGGCTACGGCAGCGAGGAAGAATATCTAAAACATGTGAAGGATGAATTTGTTTATGGCGACGAGATAGACTTGCTCATCGTCGTTGATAAGCTTTTAACTGGCTTTGATGCGCCAAGAGCAAGCACACTTTATATAGATAAACAGCTAAAAGAGCATAATTTGCTTCAAGCAATAGCTAGAGTAAATAGGCTTTACGACGGGAAAGACTACGGCTACATTATTGATTATAGAGGGCTTTTAGGTGAGCTTGATGAGGCGCTTACTAGCTATGCTTCGCTAAGTGGCTTTGACACAGAAGATATAACTGGAGCTGTGATAGACGTAAGAAGCGAGATAATAAAGGCAAAGACTTACTATACTCATCTGGACGATCTTTTTAGCAGTGTGAAATTTAAAGACGATCTGGAAAGCTACGTGGCGGTTTTAGAGGACGTGCAAAAACGAGATGACTTTAAAGAGTGGCTATCACAGTTTGCTAGGGCGTTTAAACTAGCGCTTTTAAGTGAGAAAATTTATGACATATTAAGCGAAGAGGAGATCAAAGCTTATAAGCAAAGAGTTAAATTTTATAACGAGCTAAGAAAGACGGTGCAGCTAAGGTATCATGAGGCTTGCGACTTTGGCAAATACGAAGCGCAGATGCAAAAGCTACTTGATACTTACGTAAATGCACAAGGGGTTAATGAGCTTACGAAACTCGTAAATATCTTTGAAACGGAATTTGACGATGAGGTGCAAAGGGTTGAGGGTAAAAACGCAAAGGCTGATACGATCATCAGTGCCGTAAGCGCGGTGGTAAAAGAGAAAATGGACTCAAATCCAGTATTTTATAAATCAATAGCGCAGCAGATACAAGATATCATCGACGAGTACAAGGCAAAAAGGCTAAGCGAAGAGGAAAAACTTGCCAAAGCAAAACTGCTAAAAGACCTCATAACTGGTGCTTTAAAGCCAAATGAAGATAGGTATCCAAAAGAATTTAATGGTAAGAAAATTTTATTTGCCATTTATGATAATTTGCTCGATATTTTGGGCGATGTGGGGCTTATGGATGTTGAGACGGTCGCTAAAAATTTGAGCCTGAAATTTTATGAAATTTATGAAGAAGCCTCAAAAAAACCAGAATGGCACAAAAATAAAGACGTAGAAAACGAGATAACAAGTCAGATGGAAGATGCTCTTTGGGATGTCGAGGACGAATACGGCGTTTCTATCGATGAGAAAGAGAAAATTTACCAAACTATCCGAGGCATAGGGATAAGTTTTTATGCTTGAAGGCGTAAAAATCGTCCGAAAAGACGTAAAAAATATCACTTTAAAAGTTAGACCAAATGGCGAAGCGATATTAACCACGCCAAAAGCCGCAAGCGATGAGCATATAAAATTTATCATAGAAAAAAGAGCCAAGTGGATAGCGAAAAAGCGCACGTTTTTTGCCTCATTTAAGACGCCACAAAAAGAATACGTAAGCGGCGAGGATTTTAAATATCTTGGGCGAAGCTATAGGCTAAAAGTGGTGCAGTCTAAAGAGGAGCGCGTAAAGCTGCAAAGAGGCTATCTAGAGCTATTCGTAAAAGATAAAAGCGACCTAGAGCGAAAAAGAAATTTGGTCTATGAATGGTATAACGAAAAGGCGATGCTGTATTTTTTTAATATCTTGCAAGAGTTTAACAAGATAGTAAAACAAGATATCAAAAGTGTAAAAATAAGACAGATGAAGACGAGGTGGGGGAGTTGCAATCCATATAAATCATATATAAATTTAAACATAGAGCTTATCAAAAAGCCAAGAGCGTGTATCGAGTATGTTGTATTCCACGAGCTAGTGCATCTTCTCTATCCTGATCACTCAAAGAAATTTTATGACTATCTGACGCTTTATATGCCTGACTGGCAAAAACGAAAGGAAATTTTAGAGAGAACTTAGAAAATTTAGGATATTTAAATCTTTCTATTTTTAAATTTTAAAAATATTTTAAAACTTAAATAAAAAACGACGAAAATTTTTTGATCTTGCGATGTTGGTGAAGTAGGTGGTGGGTTCACCAGGACTCGAACCTGGGACCATCCGGTTATGAGCCGGATGCTCTAACCAACTGAGCTATGAACCCACAGTTGAAAGAAAACCGTATTATACAAGAAAAAGCTTATCTAAATATAAAAATAGCCTTTTTAATATGACGTATAAAAACGAACAAATTTAAAAAGAAAAAGCCCTAAAATAGGGCTTATAAATTATTTATAATTTTTTATCGCAGCGTCTAAAATCTCTTTTGCAGCATTTGCATCTTTAAATTCTTTCACTTTAACCCATTTGTTTGGCTCAAGAATTTTATAAGTTTCAAAGAAATTTTTGATCTTATTTAGTGTTGCAACTGGCAGATCTTCATAGCTTTTTATCGCGTCATATCTTGGATCGATCTTTGTAACTGGCACAGCTAAAAGCTTCTCATCCATACCTGCTTCATCTTCCATTACCAAAACGCCTATTAAACGGCAAGGGATGACACTGCCAGCTTGGAGCGGATATTCGTTTAGTACCAAAATATCAGCTGGATCGCCATCAGCCGCAAGTGTGTTTGGCACAAAGCCGTAGTTTGCTGGGTAAAACATCGCTGAGTAAAGCACACGATCAACTACAACCGCACCGCTATCTTTGTCGATCTCGTATTTTATATTTGAGCCATAAGGTATTTCGATTACGGCATTGATTTTGTCTGGATTTGAACCAGCTTTGATCTTTGAAACGTCCATATATTCGTCCTTTTTATTAGAAATTTTCGTGATTTTAGTATTTTTTGCATTAAATACGCGTAAAATTTAACTACTTTATAACCTCTATGCTATCGACATCGATCTCTGTTTTCATAAGGTCTTTATCTACTTCGCCTCTTATTCTTAAAGGCGTATCTTCGTTGGCTGTTATGTTACCCCATTTTTTGTTATCGATCTCAATAGTAATGACGTCACCATTTTTATCAATAAATTCATATTTGTCTGATTTTATGTGCGATTTTATTTTGCCCTCAAGTACGACTTTAGCGTCGTCTTTTAGTTTCAAAGCCTCTTTTGCGCTTATCGTTCCACTTGAATATTTTGATGTAAAGCCCCCAGCCATTGCGATGCTAGCAGTTAGTGAAGCGATTATGATTTTTTTCATTTTTATCCTTTTAGAATTTGTTGTAAAAATTTAAAAGGATATTACATTTTTGATGTTAATGAAAAGTAAGTTTTTACATAAAGTCTTTTGTAACAATGTTATAGATGTTTTTGGCGGTGATTGGTAGTGCTCTATCTGCATTGCCGCCAAGAAAGCCATATCTGATCTCGACCGTAACGTTAAATTTGGCTACCTCTTTACCATTTTGATCAACTAAATTTATGACTGCGAGAGTTTCAGATTTACCAGCACCACCTATGCCTAGGGTTAAGTGCCTAAGGATCCTAACTCCATTTTTTGTTCTTTGTATATCGCATTTTATAATTAGGTCGTCACCGTATTGGTTTTTCTTTTTTAAAAATGTATTTATGTGCCCTTCTAGCTTTTTATCAAGTTCAGTTTCGCCACAAACCGCTTTAGCACTGCTGTACTTATATGCAGTATCCTTTTCAACCATCTCTATATGCTTTTTGGCACATCCTGTAAAAGCAAAAATGGCTATGATCGCAAGTAGTATCGTAAATTTAATTTTATGCATAATTTCATCTTTGTTTATGTTTTTTAAAATAATCTTAGGATTGTAGATTAGAACCTTGCACCTTTTGATGCAAGGTCTGTAAATTTATAAAAGTTTAGCTAGTAAATTTTTAATATCAGCTACGATCTCGTCTATACCGCGTTCACCGTTTACTACATGAAGTAGCTCTTTTTTACTGTAAAATTCACGGATAGAAACAATCGGATCAAGATATACTTTCATGCGATTGTTAAATACTTCGTTGTTATCATCAGCACCTCTTGCACGGCCGAGCACTCTTGCTCTTGCCACATCTTCGCTAACGTCTACTTCGATGACGCCTTTAAGAGAAATTTCTTTTTGTTCGCTTAATACCTTGTCAAGCTCTGTCATTTGTTCAACGCTTCTTGGGTAGCCGTCTATTATGATGTTTGATTTTTCTGAGCCTTTAATGGCTGATACAATCGCATTTACGACAACGTCAAGCGGAACTAAATTTCCCTTTGAGATAAAGCCGTCTATAAGCTTGCCAAGCTCGCTACCACTAGCAACCTCAGCTCTTAAAAGATCGCCAGTTGAAAAGTGTGCAAATTTTTCATCTTGCTGTGCGATGAGTGATGCGTCTGTCGTTTTGCCGCTGCCTGGAGCGCCTATGATTAAAAATAAATTCTTCATTCTTTCCCTTTTTACATTTTTTGAGCGCCTTTGAATGAGTTTGAAAATTTCACCCTGCAGCAGACTATATGTCTAGCTTTGGGATGAAATTTTCTGCACAACATCCAAAATTATCTCAAAAATTTAATCTTTAAAATAAAATAACTCAAATTTAGACATCCAAAAAGTCCAAATTTATTACAACAAAATTTTAAGCCTTTTGCTCTTTTTCTCTTATCCTTAGTCCTAGCTCCCTAAGCTGTTCGTTACTAGCGTGGCTTGGTGCCTTTGTTAGTGGGCACTGAGCACGTTGTGTTTTAGGGAAGGCTATGACGTCACGGATCGAGCTTGCTTTATTTACAAGCATATTTAGCCTATCAAAGCCGATCGCGATACCACCATGTGGAGGTGCACCAAATGTCAAGGCATCAAGCAAGAAGCCAAATTTCTCACGCTGCTCCTCTTCATCTATGCCAAGAAGTTTAAAGACCTTTTGTTGGATGTCGTTTTTGTGAATTCTTATACTTCCGCCGCCAAGCTCAAAGCCATTAAGCACGACATCGTGAGCGATAGAGAGGATATCTTCAAGATCAGGCTCGTCTATATTTTTTGGCATAGTAAATGGATGGTGCATTGCAGAGTAGCTGCCATCGTCGTTTTGCTCAAACATTGGGAAGTCAAGCACCCATAAAAACTCAAGTTTGTCTTGATCAATGATGCCCATTTGCTCAGCTAGGAAAATTCTAAATCTTCCCATGTAATCAAGCACGATCTTCTTCTTGCCAGCGCCAAAGAATACAACGTCACCAACTTTTAGTTCACATCTTGAGACGATCTCGTCAAGGTCACTTTGCTCGAAAAATTTACAAAGTGGGCCTTTTAGTCCTTCTTCTTTCATCTGGAAGTAGCCAAGACCTTGCGCGCCAAATTTACGTACAAATTCTTCAAATCTATTCATCTCACGCTTGCTAAAGATGTTGTCGCCATTTGGTACTTTTAGCGCTTTGATACGGTTTTTCTTCTTGTCTTTTGCAATAGAGCTAAAAATTTCATTGCTTGAACGTTCAAAAATATCAATTACATCGACCATTTTCAAATCATATCTGAGGTCTGGCTTGTCTGAGCCGTAAGTCTCAGTGGCCTCTTTGTAGCTCATGCGTCTAAATGGCGTTTTGATGTCGTATCCGCAGGCTTTAAATATATCTTTTAGCATCGTTTCAGCCATATTTATGATATCTTCTTGCTCTACAAAGCTCATTTCGATATCTATTTGGGTAAATTCTGGTTGGCGATCAGCCCTTAGGTCTTCGTCGCGGAAGCATTTTGCGATTTGGAAATATTTATCAAAGCCAGAACACATCAAAAGCTGTTTAAATAGCTGTGGGCTTTGTGGGAGTGCGTAAAATTGACCCGGATATACACGGCTTGGCACTAGATAGTCTCTCGCACCTTCTGGAGTCGCGCGTGTTAAAACAGGAGTTTCAAACTCGATAAAGCCCATTTTGTCTAGGCTGTTTCTAGCTGCGATCGCTGCACGAGAACGCATTTTAAAGATATTTTGTAAGCGCTCGCTTCTAAGGTCTAAAAAGCGGTATTTTAGCCTGATATCCTCGTTTACGCTCTCATCGCCTATCATAAATGGTAGCGGCTCGCTTGGATTTTCGATGATTAGTTCACTTACTATTACTTCTATCTCGCCAGTTTTTAGCTTTGGATTGGTTAGTCCTTCGCCTCTAGCTCTTACTTTTCCTTTTGCTTTTAAGACATATTCATCTCTTACTTTTGCAGCAATATCATGTGCTTCTTTGCTATCAGCTGGATCACAAACTAACTGTATAAGCCCACTAACGTCTCTTAAGTCGATGAAAACAACGCCGCCGTGGTCTCTATATGTGTTTGCCCAGCCACAAAGTATTACTTCTTTGCCGATGTCAGCTTTGCTAAGATCGGTGCAATAATGACTTCGCATAAAATGCTCCTTTGCAATGTTTTTTAGGCAATTATAATCGCTTTTTTCTTTTGAAAAGCTTTGTTAAAATAAAATATGTTACAATCATTTACATGAAAAATGAACAAAAATTTAATACTTTTTGCACAAAAAAAGTAGGACTTATTGCTAAAGATTATCCATTATTTAGGCAAGATTTAGAAAAATTAGAAAAAATTTTAAAAAAGTATAACGCAGAAATTTTACTTGAGAAAAATTGTGCCAAGCGTATAGAAAAAAATGGTTTTGAACTTATAAAATTAGCCAAAGAGTGCGAATTTTTAATCACGCTTGGTGGCGATGGCACTATAATCTCAACTTGTAGAAAACTAGCTCATATCTCACCGCTTGTCCTTGGTATACACGCTGGTAGACTCGGATTTCTAACCGACATAATGATTAATGAGAGTGAGAAATTTTTTAAAGACTTTTTTGATGGTGAGTTTGAGATAGAAACGCCTTTTATGCTTGATGTTACGCTTCACAGAAACGATGGCAAAACTGAGCAAAAGATAGCATTTAACGATGCAGTCATCGTTAGTAAAAATGGCGGCTCGATGACGCATATTGAGGCGTTTTTAAATGAAAAATATTTTAACTCGTATTACGGTGATGGTGTCATAGCGGCGACTCCAGCAGGCACTACGGCTTACAATATGAGCGCAAATGGCCCGATCATCTATCCCTTAAGCGAGGTTTTTGCGCTAACTCCCATCTGCTCGCACTCGCTCACACAGCGTCCAGTCGTGCTTACGAAAAATCACACGGTTAAATTTAAAACAAAAAGCGATGCTATCTTGGTAATAGACGGTCAAGACCGCTTTGATATGAGTAAAATTTCAGCCGTTAGCATGAGTTTAAGTGACAAAAAAGCTAGGCTGATACGCCACATCGGTAGGGATTATTTTCAAATTTTAAAAGAGAAACTTCACTGGGGTTATAATGATTGATCGAATTTTGATTAAAGATTATTTAAATTTTAAAAATGTCGAGCTAAATTTCAAAGAGGGCCTTAGCGTATTTACGGGCGTTAGCGGCGCTGGTAAGTCGGTGCTAATGAGCGCTATAATGGCTGTTTTTGGGCTAAAAGATAGCGAGGCAAGGCTAATAGAAGCTGACGTAGAACACAAATTTGAGCTTGACGAGTTTGGCATAGAAAACGAAGAAGTCAATATTTTCAAGCTTTTAAAAGATAAGAGCACGAGGTATTTTATAAACCAACAAGCCATCTCAAAGAAAAATTTAGCCCAAGTGGCGCGCGAGCATATCAAATATCTCTCGGCAAAAGAGGCAAACGAGTTTGAAAATGAGAAATTTCTAAATTTGCTTGATAGGCTAGAAATTTCAAAAAATGAGAAATTTAAAGAAACAAAGCAGGAATTTGAAGAGGTATTTTTGGAATTTTCTAAAATTTCAAAAGATCTAGCAACTATAAAAGAGGAAGAGAAAAAGGTCGAGGAGCTAAAAGAGCTTGCTAGCTTTGAGATCGAGAAGATAAGAAGCGTGGGACCTAAAAAAGGCGAGTTTGAAGAGCTTATGGAGACTAAAAAGAGGCTTAGTAAAAAGGATAAGATAAATGAGGCGTGGGCTAGAGCTGATCGGATATTTGAGCTAGAGCATAGCGTAAATGAGGCACTAAGCATCAGCGACCTTGACAACGGCTTTTTTGAAGACGCGATGAACGAGCTAAGGGTCGCAAGAGATAGCCTAAATATGGAGGAGCTTGACGATATCGACGTGGAGAGCGTGCTTGATAGAATAGAAGCTCTTAATGCCATCATTAGGCGATACGGCAGCGAGGAAGAGGCATTAGAAGCGCTTGATAAAAAGGAAAAAGAGCTTGCCAGATATGAAAATTTAAGCTTTGAAAAGAGCGAGCTAGAGAAGAAATTTGAAATTTTAAGCAAAAAGGCAAATGAGCTAGCTGACGCTTTAAGCAAGGCAAGGGGCGTAAATTTAAAAGAGCTTGAGAGTATGATAAATTCATATTTAAAAGAGCTTTATATGCCAGATATTACGCTGAGTATTGAGGCTAAAAAGCTTGATATTTTGGGCGTTGATGAGATTTGTCTAAATTTAAATGAGACTTCGCTTAAAAATTTAAGCTCAGGCGAGCTAAATCGCTTAAGGCTGGCTTTTATAGCCGCATCTAGTGAGATTACAAAAACGGGCGGTGATGTCATCATACTTGATGAAATAGATGCAAATTTAAGTGGAAAAGAAGCGATGAGTATCGCAAATGTGTTGCTTAAGCTTGCAAATTTTTATCAAATTTTTGCCATTTCACATCAGCCGCAGCTTAGCTCAAAGGCAAATTCACACTTTTTAGTAGAGCGTCACGGTGAAAACTCGGTCGTAAGAGAGCTTGATAAAGATGAACGAGTGAGCGAATTAGCACGTATGATAAGCGGTGAGCACATAAGTGAAGAGGCAATAAATTTTGCGAAAGGGCTTTTAAAGTAGCTTAATTTAAATTATTAATTTAAGCTTTATAAATAAATTTATTTGATAAAATCGCCACTAATTTGATAAAAATTTTTGTAGGAATAATATGGAAAGAATCCTTGTAGTTGATGATAATAAGGCGTTAGCAAAGCTGATTGTTATGCAGATGGAAAAGACTATTGATGAGATGGCAATTGATGTCGCATATAGTTTTGCCGAGGCTCAAATGCTAATTAATGAGCATGATAAAGATTATTTTATGACTATTTTGGATTTAAATTTGCCAGATGCTCCAAATGGCGAGATCGTTGATTATGCACTCTCCAAAGGACTTTCGGCTATCGTTTTAACAGGTAGCATTGATGATGAAACAAGGCAAAATTTTATAAATAAAGATATTGTTGATTATGTTTATAAAGGAAATATGGACGATATCAACTATATCTTTCAAATGATAAATAGACTGAGCAAAAATAGACAATACAAGGTTTTGGTTGTTGAAGACTCGCTCCCTTTTAGAAATATGATAAAAAAGATATTAACTAGCCTTCAGTTTAAAGTTTTGGCTGCGGCTCATGGCGAAGAGGCAATGAGTTATTTTGCAGATAATCCCGATATAAATCTTATAATAACTGATTATAGAATGCCAGTAAAAGATGGCCTTGAAGTTTTAAAAGAGGTTAGAAAAGAAAAAGATAAAAATAGCCTTGGCGTAATCGTTATGACATCTCCTAGCGAAAAGACTGACGCATCAATATTTTTAAAAAATGGTGCGAGCGATTTTATAGCAAAACCATTTTCAAAAGAAGAGCTAATATGTCGTGTTAATAATACGATTGAAGCAATGGAAAATATAAATAAGATAGCAAATTTTGCAAATCGTGACTTCTTGACCGGAGTTTATAATAGAAGATTTTTTTATTCTGACGTAGAAGAGTATGTCCAAATAGCTGAAGAGACTAATGAGCCTTACGCTTTTGCAATGATTGATGTTGATTATTTTAAGAAGATAAATGATACATATGGCCATGATGGTGGAGATAGGGTACTAAAATCAATCGCAAAAATTTTAAATGACAATACAAAAGGAAGTGATATTGTTGCTAGATTTGGCGGCGAAGAATTTTGCGTTGTCCTTAAAAAAATAAATAAAGAAGAAGCTGTTAAATTTTTTGTAAATTTACGAGCCAAAGTAGCTGAAAATAAAGTAACTATAAAAAAGGAAAAAGTAAAAGTTACTATATCAATAGGTGTATCTTTTGGCAATGGGCATTGCGAGATAGACGATATGCTTGAGGCTTGCGATTCAGCACTTTACACCGCAAAAGAAAATGGTAGAAACAGAGTAGAAATAGCTTTATGATTATAGATACGCATTGTCATTTGGATAGTAAAGTTTATGATCCTGACCTTGATAAAATTTTAGGTGAAGCTAGAAATTTAGGGCTAAAAGGCTTTATTATCCCTGGAGCTGATATCAATGATTTACCAAAAGCGGCTAAAATAGCGCGTGAAAATTCTGACATTTTCTTTGCCGCTGGAGTTCATCCATATGATAAAGAGAGTTTTAGTATTGAAATTTTAAGGAATTTTGCTAAAGATGAAAAGTGTGTGGCGATTGGTGAATGCGGTCTTGACTACTTTCGCTTGCCAAAAGATGAAAATGAAAAGATAAAAGAAAAAGAGGATCAAAAACGTATTTTTTTAGCTCAACTTGATTTGGCTGTTGAGTTAAAAAAACCCGTTATTCTTCACATTAGGGAGGCTAATGAGGACTCTTTTAATATCTTAAAAGAGTATGCATCAAAGCTTGAAGCTGGAGCGATTTTGCACTGTTATAATGCTTCGCCACTTCTTTTAGAGCTTTGTAAATTTGGGAATTTTTACTTTGGTATAGGCGGTGTTTTAACATTTAAAAATGCTAAAAATTTAGTCGAAATTTTGCCAAAAATCCCATTTGATAGGATAGTTATTGAAACTGACGCTCCTTATCTCACGCCAGAACCAAATCGCGGCAAGAGAAATGAGCCGGCGTTTACGACATTTGTTGCTAAAAAGATAGCTGAAATTTTAAACCTTGAGTTTGAAGTTGTTTGTGAAAAAACTTCAAATAATGCCAAAAGGTTGTTTAAGTGCTTTGCTTAAATTTTGAGCGTTGCACTTGTTTAAGATGCTAGCATCTTAAGTTTTGACACGAAAAAGGATAGAAATGAAAGCAATGCTTAAAATATTTTTAATGTTTGCATGTAGTACCTTACTACTAGCAAATACGCCTGAAAAAAGCTCATACGACACTCAGGTAAAAATTTTAAAAGAGCTGGATATTGACGCTAGCTTTATGAAGACTTCTCACTATGCAAGGATGAGGCAAGGTATCAAACAATCACAACTTGAAACATTTACAGAAGCTCTAAAAAATGGTTATATGTATATACCGATGGTAAAAGAGCAGATCAAAAAATCAGGCGTACCTGAGTCATTCTTTTATCTAGCTATGATAGAATCAGGCTTTTCAAATCACACAGTCTCAAACGCAAAAGCTACTGGCATGTGGCAGTTTATGGAGCAAACGGCTAGACTGCATGGTCTAAAGGTAGGACAGTATGTCGATGAGAGAAAAGATCCAGTAGAGTCTACTGTTGCAGCAACAAATTATCTAAAGTCGCTTAAAAATCAATTTGGTAAGTGGTATCTAGCAGCTATGGCCTATAACTGCGGCGATGGAGCCTTAAAAAGAGCTATACAAAAAGCTGGTACAGATGACCTTGTAACGCTTCTTGACGCAGAGAAAAAATACCTTCCAGCCGAAACTAGAAATTTTGTTATTAAAATTTTAAGAGCAGCATATACTGCAAAAGACGCAGACTTCTTGATGTCTAAAGATTCATCTTTATTGAACATAAATGGAGGACTAAAGCTTGTAAAAGTAAAAGTACCTGGCGGTACAAATTTAGCTCAAATAGGCGATAGTATCGGCCTTAGTACAAAAAAGATGAAAAATAACAATCCGCATTTAAAATTTGTATTTACTCCGCCAACTCTAAAAGATTATTATGTTTATATCCCTGAAAATAAAAAACAGCTTTTTGCAGAAAATTTCAAGCCATTTAACGGTAAAAATAATTTTTATACCTATGTTGTAAAAAAAGGCGAAACATTACTTTCTATCTCTAAAAAAACAGGTGTTAGTCATAGAGCGATCAAGGACTACAACGAGCTTAGTACAAATGCCGTAAGCTATAATCAAAAACTAATTATTCCATTTTCCGCACAAAATAAATCTCAAAACTATATAGTCCAAACTGGTGATACGATAGCTTCTTTATCTAAAAAATTTAATGTGAGCGAAAAAGATTTAAAAGATGCAAATTCTTTTGCTAGTTCAAATTTAAATGTTGGAGCAAATATTGTCATACCATAAGAGCCTAAAATTTTATATAGGGCTAAGTTTTACTCTTTTAGTTACTGGTTGCTCTTGGAGTGGAGCACCATTTACACCAAGTGGCCCAACTAATGTAAAGGGCAACAATTCAGCTTCTATCCAAAAAGCAACAATGAGACCTTACACGATAAATGGCAAAACATACTACCCAACCGTTGTAAGTGTGGGTGATAGGGCAAGTGGTACAGCAAGCTGGTATGGTCCAAATTTTCACGGTAAAACAACCTCAAACGGCGAAATTTATAATATGTACAACATGACTGCAGCACACAAAACTTTGCCGATGAATACGATCCTTAAAGTAACAAATTTAAGAAATCAAAAAAGCGTCATTGTTCGCGTAAATGATCGTGGACCTTTTGTGGCTGATAGAGTTTTAGACCTTTCAAAGGCGGCTGCAACTAAACTTGATATTATCGGTACAGGCACAGCTCCAGTCAGTATGGAAGTCATAGGCTTTAATGAAGATATAAATGCTGTTGCAAGCATTAACACTCAAGCAAAACCGACAAGCACTGGCATAAAAGTGCCAAATCCAGTCTCTCCGACAGCTCCAACTGGAGGCATTATTATTTCGTCAGAGCAACGAGTCGTAGGTGGAGATTTTATGGTGCAAATTGGCTCATTTAAAAACCTTGAGGGCGCAAACAGATATCAAAGAGAGCATCAAAGCATAGATGGTTACAAGTCGGTAGTTAGGACATTTACTATAGATGGCTCGACCATTTATAGGGTATTTTTAAATGGCTTTAGAAGTGAGGACGAGGCTAGGGATTATGCAAGAAGCGGTAAATTCCAAGGTGCATTTATAGTAAGAGGTTAGGGCGTGAGAGAAGAAATTTTAGAGCTAACTAGAAATACAAAAGAGACACAAATCTCAATGAAGCTTAAAATTTATGGCTCTGGTATTGCAAAGGTAGATACTGGCATTGGCTTTTTTGACCATATGCTTGAAGCTTTTACAAAGCATTCTTTGCTTGATCTTGAAATTTCATGCAAGGGCGACACGCATGTGGATTTTCACCACAGCGTTGAGGATGTAGGCATAGTTTTGGGTCAGCTTTTAAAAGAGGCCTTGTATCCTTTAAGTGGTGTTGAGAGATTTGGCGAGGCAAGCGTTGTTATGGATGAGGCGGCTGTTTTTTGCGCGCTAGATCTTAGCAATAGAGCCTACCTCGTATATGAAAATTTTAACCAAAACGCTAAAGTAGGGGAGTTTGACACTGAGCTTGTGGAGGAATTTTTTAGGGCAGTTGCTATAAATTCAGCCATCACTCTTCATCTAAATCAAATTCGCGGTAAAAACACTCACCACATCATCGAAGCAACATTTAAATCATTTGCTGTAGCACTTCGTAGAGCACTTGCTAAAAACGCAAGGATTGGCACGCCAAGCACAAAGGGTGTTTTATGATAGAGATTATATTTTTAGATGTTGATGGCTGCCTGACTGATGGCAAGATCATCTATAATGCAAACGGCGAAGAGCTTAAATTTTTTGATGTAAAAGATGGCTACGCGATAGAAAGCTGGCTAAAACTTGGCAAAAAGGTAGCTATCATTACAGGTAGAAAGTCAGCCATCGTTGAGCGAAGAGCTGAAGATCTAAAGATAAATCACGTCTATCAAGGCGTTAGCGATAAATTTGAAGTGGCAAGCGAGATATTAAAATTTGAAGGGCTTAGCTTTAAAAACGCAGCAGCCATCGGCGATGACTACAACGACTATAAAATTTTAGACGCAGTTGCATGGAGCTTTAAGCCAAAAGATGCCATTAAAGAGCTTGATGTAAAGACAAAGCTAAAGCACAAAGGTGGCAATGGCGCGGTTAGAGAGATGATCGAGATGATCATAAAATCAGAAAATTTATATGACGAGTGGTCTAAGCGTTGGTTGTAAAAATTTTCTACTTCGTCGTGGCTATTTTTAGTGTCGTGATGATATTTTTGGCAGCTCAAGATCCATACCTTGCAAATGTTTTAAAGATCGACACAAAGATATCAAATATGCAGATAAATGATGTGATAGATTATGAGATAAATTCCACGAAAATAAGCGGAGTATACGAGGCTGACGAGCTAAATAGATACAATGATAAAGATGAGTTTTTGAGTTTTAAGGCAAAAATTTTAAGAGGAAATTTAAAACATTTTTTAAGCTCAGACAAAGCAATCTCACAAAATGATGAAATCATCTTTCAAAAGAATGCGAACTATGAAAACAACGATAGTTTGAGATTTATAAGTGACGAAGTGATATATGGAACAAAAACAAAAATAGTAAGATCTGAAGCAAATTTCACGCTCATAAGAAATAATGATAAGGCACTGGGTGAGAGTGGAAGCTATGATCTTGGCAAAAAACAAACGCAGGTAAAAGGGTTAAGGGCATGGGTAGAAGAAAATCAGCGATTTTAGCGGTGATATTGGGTTTTACATTTTTAAATGCAGAGCAAGTTGAAATCACATCAAATGATTTTTTTGCGGATGAGAATAAACAAACTAGTGAATTTATAGGTAATGTAAATATCAAAAAGGGCTCATTTGATGAGCTTAAGGCAGACAAAGTGGTTGTCTATTTTGACAAAAAACGCCAGCCTATAAAATATGTGGCCACTGGCAATGCTAGAGCAAAAATTTTTATAAAAGATAAGCACTACGACGGCAAAGGCAATACTCTTACATACGAGCCAGCAAAACAGATCTATACTGTTAGTGGAAATGGCTATTTGCATGAAGTAGAAACTGATAAGAATGTTTATGGTGAAAAGATAGTTGTTAATCAAAAAGATGGCACATATAGTGTAAATAGTGATGAAAAAAAGCCTGTTAAGTTTATCTTTCAGGTAGAGGAAAAAGATAAGTGATAAGGCCACTAGGTGCTAAATTTATCACATCAAGTCCAAGTATAAAAGAGGCTCCAAGTTTCGTAACAAGCGAAGTCGTCTTTTTAGGTAGATCAAATGTTGGTAAAAGCAGCCTCATAAATACACTTGTAAACCAAAAAAACCTAGCCAAAAGCTCATCGACTCCTGGTAAAACTCAGCTTATAAATTTCTTTGAGGCCGAGTTTTGTGAGCAAAAAGATGAGCAGGAAGAAAAAGATAAATTTAAGCTCATTTTGGTTGATTTGCCAGGCTTTGGCTATGCAAAAGTGGCAAAAACAAAGCATGATGAATGGCGTAAAAATTTAGATGAGTTTTTGAAATTTAGAAGCGACATTAGACTTTTTATACATCTAATTGATGCTAGGCATTTTGATTTAGATATAGACGTAAATGTGGATGCTTATCTAAAAAGCTTTTTAAGAGCTGATCAGAAAATTTTAAATTTATATACAAAAAGCGATAAGCTAAATCAAAGCCAAAAGAGTGCGGTAATGAAATTTGATCCAAGCGGCATCTTGGTCTCAACTCTTAATAAAAGCGGTATCGAAAAGGCTAGAGAAGCTATCATAAATAACGCTCTTGGTAGATAAAATGCAAACCATAAGCAGCTTAGATATTAAAATTTTTAAAGAATTTTGGTGGGCTGTTTTTTTATTCTCATACGAGATCGCAACTACGCAATTTGGCTTTTTGCCACCACTCATTGGCATTTTTTTTACTTATATGATTTTGGAGTATTCAAGAAAACAAAAGCAATACGACGAGTTTAAGCACAATTGGTACTTTGCGATAATTTTTATAATATTTGCTGAGCAAATTCATGGATTTCATCTTTTTTCAACGATTATTGCATTTTTGCTTTTTTATAATTTTATTTTAGACTGGCTATATACCACGATGAAGTGGCGAAACTGCCTACTTATCATCTTTGTAGCAGCTGGATATACTTTAACATTTCTTGTAAATAACCTATTTGCTTACGTTTTAAATGAGCAAAATTTAGCATTTTCGACTGAATATCTATTTTTTATAGCATTTGAAAGTATCCTTGCTATTGTTCTTTTTAGGGATAAAGTGCTATGAGGATGCGCATCGTCTTTAGTGTGATCGCTCTTTTTTGGATTATACTTTTGGGACGAATTTATCATCTAAGCATCAACTCAAATACTTACTACAACGAGATCGCAGAACAAAACGCGATAAAGACTATTTATATTCCGCCAGTTAGGGGTATCATCTTTGACGCACATGATAAGCCAATGGCTGTTAATCGTCTTGGTTTTTCGGTATCCATTAGACCTCATTTAAGTGCTAATAAAAAGGTAAAAATTTTAGATGATGAGCTAGCTTACATTGGCTCACTATTTAGCGATCTAAATGTCACAAAGCTTAAAAATGAATACATAAAAAATGACTCAGCTTATAACCAAGATTTTATAAATGTGGTTGAATTTATTGATTATGATAAATTTTTACCATTTTTTGCATCACTTTCTTTGCGTGAAAATTTAGAGATAAGACCCGCTTCAAAACGCCACTATCCGTATAACGATCTGGCTTCTCACATCATCGGCTACGTTGGTAGGGCAAATCAAAAAGATATGGATAATGATCCTTTGACAAAGCTTACAAATTATATCGGAAGAAGTGGTGTGGAGCGGTTTTATAATCCGATCTTACAAGGAATTCAGGGATTTAAAAAGATAAAGGTAAATGCTTTAAATGAAGAGATCGAGCAGATAAACTATCAAGCACCACAAAGTCAAAACATCAAGCTTGCAGTCGATCTTGAGCTTCAGCAGTTTGTGTCCGATGTCTTTGGTAAGGATGCAGGAAGCGTCATAGTTATGAGTCTAAAAGATGGTGCTATCATAGCTGCTGGTAGCTTTCCAGAGTACGATCTAAACCCATTTGTGCTTGGAATTTCTCAGCCTGAATGGGAAGAGCTTGTAAAAAACGTCGATCATCCTTTCACAAACAAGCTAATAAACGGCCTTTATCCGCCAGGTTCTGTCGTAAAAATGGGTATGGCGCTTGCGTTTTTGGATAATGGCATGAGTAAATATGATAGCTTTTTTTGCAGTGGCTCGTATGAGCTTGGAGGGCGTAAATTCCGCTGCTGGAACTCTCACGGACATGGAAATGTTAATATGAATACGGCAATTAGAGAGAGCTGTGATGATTATTTTTATAAAGGTAGTCAAAAGATCGGCATAGACGCTATTGTGCCGATACTTGAGCGTATGGGATTTGGTAGAAAAACAGAGGTTGATTTGCCAAATGAGTTTGTGGGGACTTTGCCAAGTAGAGAGTGGAAGATGAGAAAGTATGGCAAAGCGTGGTTTCAAGGCGAGACCCTCATTACTTCTATCGGCCAGGGAAATTTCTTGGTCACGCCTATGCAAGTAGCAAAATATACAGCAGGCCTTGCAACTGGGCTAAACGTGACTCCACATTTTTTAAAGAGCATTGATGGCAAGGATGTTGATTTTACGCCAACAGACGATGCTTTTACACCGTTTGAAAAATCACAGTTACCAGCCATTAGGCATGCAATGTATGAAGTGGCAAATCACCCAAGAGGCACGGCAAATAGGCATTTTATTGGAAGCCTAGTTAAAGTTGCTGCAAAGACCGGTACTGCCCAGGTCGTTGGAATTTCTCAAACTGAAAAGAAACGTATGAAAGAAGAGGATATGGCGTATTTGCAAAGATCTCATGCATGGATGACTACATATGCGCCCTATGAAGATCCGCAATACGTTATCACAATGGTTATCGAGCATGGTGGCCATGGCGGAAGTGCGGCTGGGCCAAAAATCGCTCAAATTTATAATAAACTCGTTGAAATGGGATATATAAATTTAGAAAAAATCCAAAGCGATCAAAATAAGAAACAAGACAATAAGAAAAAATAAGATCACTAAAAAGCCGTGGCAGCAACCACTTACTTAAAAATTTTTACTTTATGCTTGGTACGTTTTGGCTAAGTTTATCAACTACTTTTTAATCTTCTTTATTAAATTTTGGCAAACTTGACTGAGAATTTATGTTTTTGGTAGCTAGCAAGAGTCTAAACGTTGATATATCTTTAAATTCGTTAAATGCTCTTGCTTAATAATTTATCACTTTTAGAGGCCCATAAGGAAAATTTTTGATTTTTATATGCGATTTTATCAGTGGTGTTTGCCTTTTTAAAGCCATTTAATCTTAATCTGCAACTATCACAAAGTCCGCATGCCTCGTCCCCGCTCTCGTAGCAGCTCCAGGTTAGCTCTAGTGGCGAGCCAAGCTCAAGCGATTTTGCTACGATGTCAGCCTTGCTTAAATTTACAAGTGGAGTAATTATCTCACACGAAAAACTAGGCGATGTGCCTAAATTTATAGCCTCGTTTATACTTTTTATGAAGCTTTCTTTGCAGTCAGGATAGCCTGAACTATCTTCTTCTACGACTCCGATATAGATAGCTTGTGCATTTTCTTTTTCAGCAAGTGCGGCAGCGATCGAGATAAAAATACCATTTCGAAAAGGTACATAGGTATTTGGCACATCTTTTTCCACTCCGTCTTTTCTTATTTGCAAGCTTTCATCGGTTAAAGAATTTCCGCCTATTTGGGCAATAAAGCTAACATCTAAACTTATCTTTTTTGTAATGCCTAATCTTTCACAAATTTCGTTAAATGCACGTTTTTCACGTTTCATCGTCCTTTGGCCATAGTCAAAATGAAGTGCTACGATATCATATCCAGCCTTTTTTGCCATTACAGCACAAAGCGTACTATCCATACCGCCGCTCATTATACAAACTGCTTTTTTCATATTTTGCCTTTTATTTTTGCTAGAATTATACAAAAAGTTACTAAGGAAAGAGCCTAAAATGATACTTTGCGAAGAGAGCTATCCAAAAATTTTAGATGAAATTTGTGAATATTTGACGTTAGGAGAAATCGAACTGGTTTTTGTCGGTAGAGAAGAGATGAGAGAACTAAATAAAACTGAGCGAGGCATTGATAAAACGACAGATGTTTTAAGTTTTCCGCTTGAGCTTGTCATTCATGCCCCACTTGGCTCAATCGTTATAAACAAAGATATGGTAAAAGAAAAAGCTGCAGAGCTAAATCATAGCGAAGATGCCGAAACCGCACTACTTTTTACACATGGATTGCTTCATATCTTGGGATTTGATCATGAAAAAGATGATGGCGAAATGAGAGAAAAAGAGTGCGAGGTTATCAAGAAATTTGAGCTGCCTAAAAGTCTAATCGTAAGAAGTGAGGATGTTAGGCTAATTGATCTTATAAATAATAAAAATTTAAAAGAGTAGATTTTCTTCAGATGCTTTGTGAAGCTCTTCTAAAAGCTCCTCTTTTTGGCATAAAATCAATATATAGATAAAATTTTTAAGCTTTTTTATCTCGCTTAAATTTTTAAAGTAGATTGCGTTTTGTACTTTTAATAACGAGCCTTCTGGCAAGCAAATTTTTATCTCGTCAGAGCTAAATTTTTTATTTAAAAATATACTTTGGCTTATGAATAAATCTTCATCACTTTCAGTAATTATGGCTCTAAAGCTATTTCCAAAACTAGTAGGAATAAAATTTTTATCTATAAAAATCGGGTCAAAATGCCCGTGAATCCTACCTTCGTAAGGCTTAAATGAAATTTTATTGCTATCAAGAAATTTTAAGAGCCCATAAAACATCCCAGCAAAAACTCGTGGTATGTTTAAGTTTTGATAGTATGTTTGCTTAAAGACCGTGTTTGTAAAAAAGATCGAGCTTGGATTTATCTCGTGCATAGTTGTATCTGTGTAAATGGTCTCAAAAAGAGGCGATATTCGCTGAAGTGTTCTTGTATCATCGCCAAAAAAGACATCAAAGACCTTTGCGTGAAAAATTTGATTAAAAAGCTCAGTGATATTTTTTGACATGACGTGTGCGTTAGAGCCAAGTTTTGATTTTTCTAAAAAATCATTTATAAAAGGATTTACGGCGCAAAATTTTAAATCTTTGTGAGTAGCCTCAAATCTCATGAGTTTTATCATGGCAGTTTGTAAGCTACTAACTTTTAAAAAAGCGATCTCTTTGTCGATAATTGGTACATTATCTTCGCTAATTATGGCGTATGCGCCTTGTTTAATCGCTGTTTCTATGTCGCTATCGTTTGCGTTTAAGCAAATATAGGCAAAGCCACGTCTTACATGCTTTAGCTCGAAAACAAACTCGCTTACGCTAGTTATCGTCGGCGCGTTTAGAGCCTCGGCATTTATTAGGCGTGTTAAATTTTCTATTGTCATTTAGCCAACGATCGCACCGTTTTTGACCTTGCCCTGCGTGCCAAGAAGCGTTAGCGAGCCGTCTGATG
The DNA here is from genome assembly GCF_003049705.1 of Campylobacter concisus. Taxonomy (NCBI): domain Bacteria; kingdom Pseudomonadati; phylum Campylobacterota; class Epsilonproteobacteria; order Campylobacterales; family Campylobacteraceae; genus Campylobacter; species Campylobacter concisus. Next base: position 78,887 of record NZ_PIRF01000004.1, on the reverse strand, counting down.
CGCTTAGGATCATGCCTTGAGAGACATATTTTTTCATCATCATTCGCTCTTTTAAATTTGCTAAAACGCAAACTTGCTTGCCCACAAGCGAGCTAGGCTCGTAGTATTTTGCAATGCCAGATAAAATTTGACGTGGCTGCTCCTCGCCAAGATCTATCTTAAATTTAAGCAGCTTCTCGCTACCTTCAACTCTCTCGCACTCTAGCACTTCACCTACTTTTATCACCACCTTTGCAAAGTCATCAATGCTAATGATTTCGTCCTCTTTTTTCTCCTCTTTTGGCTCATCTTTTGCTTCAACCTTTGGCTCATTTGCCTCGCTCATTAGCTCTTTTTCTATCCTTGGGAAAAGTGGCTCGGTAGCTTTTGCTACAAAATTTGAAATTTTATTTTTTAAGACAAGATTCTCGTAAGAAGCTGTGTCTATGCTAAAGCCAAGCGTGTCAGCTATCTTAGCACAAGTTTTTGGCATGGCTGGACTAAGTAGTATCGCCACTTTTGCAAGCAAATTCGCACAAAGTGCTACAAGCGCGTTTGCCTCGTCAGTTTTGCCAGCTTTGATAAGCGACCATGGCTCATACTTCGCAACGGCTGCATTTGCTAGCGTTACGATCTTCCAAAGATCCTCTAAATAGCGGTTCGTCGCTAAATTTTCTAAATTTTTAATAGCCTCATCAAGGTAGCCCTTTGCCTCATCAAGTTCAGCTTTGTGAGATTTGAGCACATCTTTCGAATCGATTTTATAGTCGCTATACTTTGCACTCATGCCAACAATGCGGCTTAGTAAGTTGCCAAGTCCGTTGCCAAGCTCTGAGTTTATGCGCTCGATTAATGCTTTTTGGCTGTAGTCACCATCTTGACCAAATGGCACCTCTCTAAGCAAAAAGTATCTGAAATTTTCAAGTCCGTAAGCATTTGCGACCTCTCTTGGGTTTATAACGTTACCCTTACTTTTGCTCATCTTTTCGCCATTTATGGTCCACCAGCCGTGCGCTGCTACGTGTTTTGGTAATGGTAAGCCAAGACTCATCAAAAATGCCGGCCAGTAAACTGCATGAAAGCGTAAAATATCTTTGCCAACGATGTGAGTAGTGTATGGCCAAAGATCCATTCTAGCGTCATCTCTTGAATATCCTAGTGTTGTTAGGTAGTTTATAAGCGCGTCAAGCCAGACGTACATAACGTGCTTTTCATCGTTTGCGCTCTTTGGTAGCTTTATGCCCCAGTCAAAGCTAGTTCTAGTTACTGAAAGATCTTTTAGTCCACCTTTTACAAAGCTTACGACCTCGTTTTTCTTACCTTTTGGGATGACGCAAAGCTCGTCATTTTCGTACCATTTTAAAAGCGCGTCTTCATATTTTGAAAGCTTGAAAAAGTAGCTCTCTTCTTTGACTAAAGACGTCACGCGGCCGCAGTCTGGACAGTGATTGTCTTCTAGTAGGTCTCTTTGGTTAAAAAAAGTTTCGCAGCTAACGCAGTAAAAGCCTTCGTATTCGCCTTTGTAAATATCGCCATTTGCTTGCATCTTTTCAAAGACATTTTGTACGGTTTGCTTGTGCTCTTCGTCGGTCGTTCTTATAAAATGATCATAGCTTATCTCAAACTCATCCCAAAGTGACCTAAATTTAGCGCTAATCTCATCGGCGTACTCTTTTGGAGTCTTGCCTCTAGCACGAGCTGCTTGCTCGATCTTTTGTCCGTGCTCGTCTGTGCCCGTCATAAAGTAGGTCTCTTTGCCTTGCAAGCGGTTAAATCTAGCAAGTGTATCGGCGATGATGGTCGTATATGCGTGGCCAATGTGTGGCACGTCGTTTACATAGTATATTGGGGTTGTTATATAAGCTTTTTCTTTCATATTTTTCCTTTAATTTTAAAAATCAAATCCACCATCACTGCCAGTATTGCCCTTTGACATCGAGTTGTAGCAGCTATTTACGTACTCTTTTCTTGTCTCGCAGTCAAAAAATACTTCGCAGTTAAAGCAGCTTTTTTGCCCTTTTTGGCTTTGGCACTCTTGCAAAATTTTTGCTTTTTGCTTTAAGGCTAGTTCAAATGCGTCAAGTGACTCGCTTGCTTGTGTTTCTTGCATTATTTTTGCTCGTAAAATTTATGCAAAAGAGAAATTTCATCACGTGAGCCAAAGAAGCATGGCGTTGTTTGGTGAATTTTTTCTATTTTTATATCAAAAAGCGTTTGGTTTTTGCCGTTTGTCGTTGCGCCCTTTGCGTTTTCATATATGAAGGCAAATGGCAACACCTCAAAGACTACTCTTAGCTTGCCATTTGGATGATCGCTCGTTGCTGGATAGCTAAAAAGACCGCCACCTTTTAGCAAAATTTGATGTAGGTCGCTCACCATCGCACCTGAGTATCTTAGTCTGTAGCCCTCGTTAAATAACTCGTTTATAAAATTTCTATGCGTTTGGCTCCAGCCCTTTTGCGTGGCTCCCGTGGCATTTAGCTTTCCCTTTTCTTTTAGCTCAAGCTCTTTTACAAATTTAAACTCGCCATCTTTGCCAAGTCTATAAAATTTAGGCAAAGCGCCCTTTTTCTCAGCAATTACAAGCTCAAGCCTTGGGCCATATATGCTGTAAGCTGCGGCTATTAAATTTTCTGGTTTTACCTCGTCTTCGTAGATGCCAAAGATCGAGCCAACGGCGAAATTTACATCAACTAGGCTTGAGCCATCGAGTGGATCGTAAGCGATGATAAATTTAGCGTTTTTATTGATCTCAAGAGCGTCCTCTTTCTCTTCGCTAATTAGTGCTTTTACGCAGGCAAGCTCCTTAAATTTAGCCGTAATGATCTCGTCGCTTTTCACATCAAGTTTTAGCTGTGTGTCGCCAGTCGCGTTTTCGTGGGTTGTGTAGCCAAGATCGGCGTATTTTATCACTTCGCTTATCTCTTTTGCGATCTCTTTTATGGTGTTAAAAATTTGATTTAATTCTTGCATTATACAGCCTTTGCATTTTTGATTATCCACGCACAAATGGCGTCTATATCGTCTAAATTTATATTTTTTATCTCGTAAGGAATTTGTTTTTTATATGTTGCGATCGCATCTGAAAAGCTAAGATATTTTTCATCTATTTCATCTTTAAAAACACTTAATCTTGGCAGTGGAAGCGTCTTTAAACCCTCAACTAATAGCACATCAAACTCGCCTAGCATTTTAATGACATCGCTAATTTCTTGTGGATTTTGTGAAAAATAAGTTGTTCTAGTCGGACTCATCACCACCACATCTGCCCCAGTTTGTGAAAATTTAAAGCTATCCTTGCCTTCAACATCAAATTTAGCCTTGTCGCCCGGGTCGTGTTTTACTATCGCGACTTTCAAACCATCATCTATAAATTTTTTTGCTACCTTTAAAATAAGAGTCGTTTTCCCGCTATTTGAAGGGCCAGAAAAAGCGATAGCAAGTCTTTTCATAAGAACCTTTTTTGTTAAAATTTCTCGCGATTATAACTTATGTTGGCTTTAAAATTTATGAGTGAAATTTAAAAATTAAAATGCTAAAATGGCAGAAATTTTAGAAATTTAAGAGTTTTTATGAGTAAATTTATATCGTTTTTTGTATTTATTTTGATGATATTTGGCTGTGCTGGTGAAAAAGTAATCGTACATGAGCCCTTAAAAAATGAGCTTTTGGCCTACACAAGCAAGAGTGAGATTATTGATGGCGCTGACAGGACGCTCATCATCGCTACTTATTTAAATCCGATCTACAATTCGAATTTAGACCAGAGCAAAGAGCATTTTTTGGTGGCCATAAATCCAAAAGAAGATGCACAAAATTTAAAGAACATAAAAGTAAATGGCGACTCAAATACCACAAACGCAAGGCTGCTTGATGAAAATGACGAGATGCTAAAATTTGCTGGATTTTCTATGCCTTGGGCGGTTTATTATGAAGTTACCGCACCAAGTAAGCAAAGTGACGATCTAGCACTTAGTTTCGAAATTTATCAGTCAAAGCCGGTTTTGTTAAATTTTCGAAAAGTTGCGAAATCTTTATATTGGAACCAGTAAGCGCCATATAGATCACGTAGTTGGCAAGCACCTTTTTTCCGTAGTTTCTAGTCTCTGCGACTGGGACAAGCTCGATCGATAAAAATGGCTCAAATTTCCCCTCTTTAAACATATCATCTCTTGTGATAAGCTTTTTGGTAAAGCCGATACCGCCATTATATGCGTAGGCTGTAAACAGCGGGTGGTAGAGAAATTTATCAAGATAGTTTAGGTGGTGATTTGCAAATTTAAATGCAATATCTGTTTTAAAAAGATCATCCTGGTCAAAATTTGGGATTTTTAGCTCTTTTTTGCCGATCGCATTTGCGAGAAATGGCATAAACTGCATCATACCAAGGGCGTATGAAGTAGAAACCACACTTGGGATAAAGAGACTCTCTTGTCTAGCTAGGGCATAGATCATCGATTTTCTCTCGTTACTGACGCCATCAAGCTCAGGAGAGCTTGGCATTAAGAAGTATTGTTTCTCCCAACCATGCGCCTTTTGCATGAAGTATGCATAAGCACCAATGCTTTCGTTTGTATAAAATTTCTTCGCAAATTCGCTTGCTTGCGTGGCATTCATATCCTTTGCAAGGGCTGCAGTTTTGTTCCATAAAAACGGATCGCTCACGTCAAAATTTTCGATATTTTGCTTATTAGGCCTTGGCACGATGACTTCAAGTGGTTCGCCACCGATCAAATCTCTTGCGTAAAGAGAGTAGATATTTGCGTCCTTGCTGGCACTTAGCTCTTTTAAAAAGCTTTCGTTTTTACTTATCTGGTACTGCCAAAAGGTCGCATTGTCTCTTTGCCACGCCCTTTCAAATGTGCTCTTGGCTCTTGCAAAAAGACTAAAAGCGATATCGTCTTGTCCTAGTAAAATGGCATTTAATCCAAGCGTAAAAGCATCATTTTTCTCAGTGATGGCTGGATCGATGCTTAGCAAATTTCTTCTAAAACCTTCATATTTTTTATTAAAAACAATATCGTTTAATAAATTTGTAAAGCCCTTTTGAGAGTATAGCTTGGTCATAAAATTTGCATCAAAGCTTTCGCTAAAAAGTATACTTTTATTTTGCGGGTTAGAGACGTTAAATAGCTCTAGAAAGCTCTTTGTATCGTTTAGTTTTACAAATGCTTGAGCTGGATTTGGCTCATTTAATGCGAGTAAAATTTTTGATTTTTCTGGATTTGTCTTTGCAAGATTAGCTGCTAAAATTTCACGAGTGTGATTATCGAGCTTTAAGCTAAATGCAATAGATGTTAGCAAATTTTGGCAGGTTAGATTTGCTTGGGTGATATTTTTTGCATTTACACCAGGGCATTTGCTAGGAGCCGCTTTTGGAGGTAAAATTTTATCGATTGATTTTTGAACAAGACCCGCTTTTCTAAACACATCACGCGAAAGCTCTGCGATCTGCTCTTTTGTGTAACTACCCTCGTTAATAAGACGGTTGATGTAGTAGTCTTTTGCTAGGCTTTTTGGCTCGTTTTTTAGCTCTTCGTAGGTATAAATTTTAGCCAAAAGAGCAACACAGACAAGGGAGAGAATACTAAAGTGACGCAGCAAAACCAAACAAAAGCCTTATTAAAAATTGATCTAAAAATTGAAGTGCTAAAAGTACGATAAGCGGAGTAAAGTCAATACCACTAAAATTTGTTTTTATATAGCGTCTAATAAAGCAATAAACCGGCTCAGTTAGCCTATAAAGCAGCTGCACGACCGGTGAGCTAGGATCAGGTCTGACCCAGCTAATCAGAGCTGCTGCGATGATGATCCAAGTATAGACCGTGATAATAAGGTGCAAAATGTTTGCAATCGCTGAAAATAGGGTGGAAAGTATCATTTTTGCTCCTAGATTAAAATTTTAGCCAGATCATCTTTGATAAGAGGATAGAGCTCACTAAGCTCAGGACCGTGAAGGTCGTTCGTAAGAAGCGCACGTAGCGGCATGAAAAAGTTTTTACCTTTTAAATTTGTAGCGCTCATAAGCTCTTTTTTAAACTCATCAAATGTTTTGCAAGCTTTTAAATTACGAGCTGCTTTTTTGATGATATCAAATTCGTTTTTGTACTCATCTGGAGCTATCTTTGGCGAATATATAGCCTCAACTTTTGCCTTTATCTCAGGCACTAGTGAGCTTTCTTGAGTGTAAAATTTAACTAACTCAGCCAAATTTTCATCTACACCAAAAATTTCTTTTATACGCTCTTTTGAGGCAAGCTTGATGTGTTCTCTATTTATCTGCTCAAGTTTTTTAATGTCAAATCTAGCAGGTGAACGTGAAATTTTGGTTATATCAAACCATTTCACCGCCTCTTCGATGGTAAAAATTTCAGTCGGAGTTTTGTTACCAAGAAGTATCAAATAGTTTGCGATCGCCTCAGGTAAAAATCCCTGCTCAAAGAGCCATTTTACACTTGATTCGTTCTCGCGCTTGCTCATTTTTTTACCTTCAATATTTAAAAGTATAGGCAAATGCGCGTAATTCATCTTGCCGGTGTAGCCAAGACCCTCGCGTATGAGGTCTTGCTTTGGTGTATTGCTCACGTGATCCTCGCCACGTATGACAAAGGTCACGCCCTCAAGCATATCATCGACTGCGCAGGCGAAGTTATAAGTTGGTGTTTTGTCTGCTCTCATGATGACAAAGCTATCAACAGCGTCTGGCTCGAAGCTTAGCTCGCCTTTGATCGCATCTGTAAAGCTCATAGTGCGTGTTGGCTTTTTCATGCGGATGACAAATGGCTTCTCGCAGTTTAAAACTTCAGCATCGCTTAGTCTCTCGCAGGTACCGTCATATCTATATGCCACGCCTTGTTCTTTTGCTTTTTGTTTTTTTGCCTCAAGCTCTTCTTCGGTGCAAAAACAAGCAAAGGCCTTTTTATCGATAAGAAGCTTTGAAGCTAACTGCCTGTGGAATTTTAAATTTTCACTTTGGATGTAAATTTGCTCTGGTTTTATGCCAAATTTGCTTAAAATTTCTAAGATATCTTTCTCTTTTCCCTCTATATTTCGCTCTTTGTCGGTATCTTCTATACGTAAAATAAAGCCGCTTTTATCTTGTAAAGAACAAATATAATTAAAAATAGCGGCACGTAAATTTCCTATGTGCATATCTCCTGTTGGAGAGGGTGCAAAACGATACATAAGCTCATTCCTTACGTTAAATTTTGAATTTGGATTATAACACCAGCTTGATAAATTTAAAGTTATGTAATTTGATTTTTTTAGCCGAAGCAAAGCATTTCTTGAATAAAATCCGAACAAAAATTTAACATTTTTAGGAGAAACAATGAGTTTTATAAGCGAATTTAAAGAATTTGCGATGCGCGGAAATGTCATAGATATGGCAGTTGGTGTTGTTATAGGTGGTGCGTTTGGAAAGATCGTTTCATCACTAGTTGGTGATGTTATCATGCCTGTTGTTGGCGTTTTAACTGGCGGTGTAAATTTTACTGATCTTAAGCTTACACTAAAAGAAGCGGTGGATGGAGCACCTGCCGTTACGATAAATTATGGCTCATTTATACAAACAATGGTTGATTTTTTAATAATTGCATTTTGTATTTTCTGCGTCATCAAGGCTTTAAATACACTTAAAAATAAATTACCAAAAGAAGAGCCAGCTCCAGCAGAGCCTGAAACTCCAGCCGACATTGCACTTTTAACTGAGATTAGAGATCTACTTAAAAAATAATTTCATACAATTCAAAGGGAAAATTCCCTTTGAAAATCTATTAAAATTTATCTTATTTTTATATGCTAAAATATTTTTTATTTCAAAAAGGCGAGTGAAAATATGATAGAGAAAATCCCATTTTTTCAAGGCTTAAACGAAGAAGATTTAGCCAAACTTGAAGCCATAAGTGTCGTAAAAAAGTATAAAAAGGGTGAATTTTTATTTATGGAAGGTGAGGAGCCAAAATGGTTAATATTTTTAATAAGTGGCTCTGTTAAGCTTTATAAAACCACGGCAAACGGAAAAGAAATTTTTATTCATCAGTTAGCACCTATGAATTTTGTAGCTGAAGTCGTAAATTTTGAAAATATTGTCTACCCAGCTAGTGCCATTTTTACCATATCTGGCGAGGTGTTAAAGATAAATTATGAAAAATTCGCGGCTGAATTTTTAATAAAACCAGAAATTTGTATGAAATTTTTAAAATCAATGTCCGAAAAGATAAGAATCACAACAAATCTACTTCATCAAGAGTTAATTTTAAGCTCAGAAGAAAAAGTGGCTAAGTTTATTTTAGATCATGAAGATTTATTTAACGAGCTAAAACACACAAAAATTTCATCAATACTTAATATGACTCCAGAAACTTTTTCGAGAATTTTAAATAAATTTAAAACAAATGGTTTAGTTAAACTTGATGAAAAGAACCAAATTTTGGAAAAAGATGTGGGTGGACTGCAAGAAATTTATTCTTATTGAAAGTTAATATCAAATAAATATTTTTATTTACTTAAAGAAAAAATTTATATTTTTTTAGATAACATTCACTTAAAATTTTCGTAAAAATTTACGATATATTGATAAATTCAGGAGGAGATTTTGGCTGAAGTTAAGAAGAAATTTTTTGTTTGGTCATCTGTTATTATCGGCATTGTGATCGGACTTATTGCGTCTATGGGTATTGCTGATGCACTTCATGCAACTGGTAGCGGCTACATCTGTACCATTTGCCACACTATGGATCCTATGAATGCTGCATATCATGAAGATGTACACGGTGGCAATAACAAGCTTGGCATAAAAGCTGAATGTTCAGCCTGTCACCTAAATCATACAAGTGCCTATACCTATGTACTTACAAAACTTAAAGTATCGATAAATGATGGTTATAAGACATTTTTTACAGATACGGACAAGATCGACTGGCGCAAAAAACGCGAGCATGCATCTCACTTTGTCTATGATAGTGGATGTTTAACTTGCCACTCAAATTTAAAAAATGTTATTCAAGCTGGTAAATCATTCTTGCCACATAGAGATTATTTCGTTCTTGGAAATCCTAATAAAAAATCATGTGTTGACTGCCACGAGCACGTTGGTCACAAGAATTTAGGACTACAAATCGATAAATTTGAAGCAATAAAAAAACAAGAGAACAATAAAACCAAATAAGGAGGAAAGATGTTTAAAAAGTCGCTAATGTTATTAGCCTGTCTAATGTCTTTTGGCGTTGCCGCAAACATGGATGCAAATAAATCTGACGCTTTAAACCTTAATGTTGTAAAAAATATTAAAGTTGCTCACAAAATGTCAGACTTATCAAAAAGCTGTGTTGAGTGCCATGCTAAAGAGACACCCGGCATAGTTGCCGATTGGAAAAATAGTCGCCACGCTCACGTTGGCGTAAGTTGTATGGATTGCCACTCTGTAAATGCAGATAATCCTATGGCTTCAGTTAAGGTGCATCCAAAAGATTCTAACAACCACGTATCAATGCTAGTTAGCCCAAAAACTTGTGCTAAGTGCCACGAGAATGAGGTTGAAGAATTTGTTAAGAGTGGTCACGCAAGAGGTGCTATGCAAATGTATGCTAACCCTGTGATAGTAAAACTAATGTATCACTATGAAGGTATGGATCATCCAGAATACAAAATGGCTCCAGACGCTACTGGTTGTTCTCAGTGCCACGGAACCGTCATCAAACTAGACGCTGATCACAAACCTACAAAAGAGACTTGGCCAAACTACGGTATAGGTAATGTTTATCCTGATGGTGGCGTAGGCGGATGTAAATCATGCCACAGCGCACACACATTTAGCATAGCTGAAGCTAGAAAACCAGCTGCTTGTGCATCTTGCCACCTTGGACCTGATCACCCAGATATTGAGATCTTTAACAACTCAATGCACGGACATATCTATAATAGCGAAGCTCACAAATGGAATTTTGATGCTGCTCCTGATACATGGGATGTACCAGACTTTAGAGCTCCAACTTGTGCAGCTTGCCACATGAGTGGTGTTGGTGAAACAACAACAACTCACAACGTTTCAAGAAGACTAAAATGGAACCTATGGGGCGTCAGCAGTAAGCTAAGAACAGCTGGTGATGAACAAGCTGCTGTTGTTTACGAAAAAACTGGCAAACTAAACGTAGGAACACCTCTAGCAGGTCATCCAAATGGACCAGAAGCAGCAAGAGCTGAGATGAAGCTAGTTTGTAAAGCTTGCCATACATCAACTCATACAGATAACTTCTTCATTATGGGTGATAAACAAGTAGAGCTTTATAACGTTTACAATGCTGAAGCAACTAAGATGCTTGAAGAGTTGAAAGCTAAAAACCTACTACTAGAAGATGCTTGGGAAGATGAATTCCAAGATATCTACTATCATATGTGGCACCATGAAGGCCGTCGTATGAGACAAGGCGCTCTAATGGGTGGCCCTGACTATTCACACTGGCATGGTGTATTCGAAGTTAAGAACGACATTAGAAAACTTCGCAAAATCTATAAAGAAAGAATTGAGTCTGGCAAAGTCCAGTAATTCTTTTTAAGGTGGGAGTTTTCCCACCTTTTTATTTTTAAATTCCAAAATTTTATCTTTTAGTTATTATCCTAAAGTAAATATCTTTTAACAATTATTTTTGTAAATTTAAATTATAAAATCATACAGCTTAGCACTACAAATTGTTCTAAATAATTAATAAAATTTATAATGTAAATTTAAAAATATAAAATATAATCTTTGTTTTTAAGGAGATATTTTGGGACTTTTTCGGATCATTATCGGGGCATTTATCTTTAGTGTTCTTACAAATTTATACTCATACAAACGTTTTATTAAAAAGGTATCGTTTTTTACACCGCATCTTAAAAAAATTCGTATATTTTTCTATATTATTAGTGTACTTGAGTTTGTATTTGTTCTTCAACTAAGATTTTCTTTTTTAAATATAGAACTCTACCTGATAGCAGGAACGCTCATTGGTTTTTCTCTTTTTTTATTTGGCGTTAGTTTGTTTTATGATGTTGTTAGATCCATTTGCTCAAAAGCTCATTTTAATCCCACAAGACGAAAATTTATTAAATTTTGCTTTGATGTGACATTTGTTGTTTTTATAGTTGCTTGCTTTTTGAAAGGAATTTTTAACGCACTTACTCCGCCAAAAATTAGACAAATTAGTATAAAAATAAAAAATTTACAAAATGATCTAAAAATAGCCATGATAACAGATGTACATATTGGTGAGTTTTTGCAAAAGGACTTTGTGGCTGAGCTTATAAAAGAGATAAATTTAGCTAGACCAGACCTAGTGGTGATAGTTGGCGACTTGGTTGATATGAGAGCTGAGCTTATCGGCGATTTTTTAGATCCATTAAAAAACCTTAAAAGTACCTATGGCACCTTTTATGTCCCTGGCAATCACGAATACTACCACGGAGTTGATGGGATATTAGAAAAAATTCGCGCTCTAGGTATTAGGGTGCTTGGCAATAAAAATGAAAAAATAGCTGGCATAAATTTAGCAGGGGTCTATGATCTAGCTGGCATAAGGTTTAAAAATTTAGAGCCAAATTTAGACGAAGCACTAGCTGGACGCGATCCAAATTTGCCGACCATCCTACTCTCTCATCAGCCAAAATTTATAAAAACTATGCAAAAAGATGTCGATCTAGTCCTTTGCGGTCACACGCACGCTGGGCAAATTTTCCCTTTTAGTATCTTAGTTTTACTGGATCAAGGTTTTTTACATGGGCTTTATAAGATTAATGATAAAATGCAAGCTTATGTTAGTAGTGGTGCAGGATTTTGGGGACCTCCAGTTAGGATATTTGCCCCCAGCGAGATCGCTATTTTAAATTTAAGCAAGGAATAAAATGAACAAGGACAATCTATTTTCTCAAATTTTTGGCAAGGTAGCAAAATTAAACTTTTTTAAACCGCTTCAAGAGCTTATCAACTCCTTTTATATAAAGCTATTTAAGATTGACATGAGCGAGTTTAAGCCAGCAAATGAGTATAAAAATTTAAACGAACTTTTTACCAGAGAGCTCTTAAAGCCAAGAGAATTTGACGCAGCAGATGAGATATTTATTAGCCCAGTTGACGGCACCTGCCTTAGTTTTGGCACTACAAAGGATCTAGAAGCTTTTAGTATAAAAGGCATGAATTACGGGTTAAAAGAGCTTTTGGGGCAGGGCGAGCTTGAGGGCGAGTTTGACTTTGCTAACATCTACCTTAGTCCAAAAGACTACCACCACTATCACGCACCTTGCGATATTACGATAAAAAAAGCGGTTTATATCCCTGGCAAGCTTTACAGTGTGGCGGTAAAATGGCTTGGCAAGGTTGATAGCCTTTATACCAAAAACGAGCGTGTGGCGCTACTTTGCGAGATGAAAAATGGCAAAAAACTTTGGCTAGTTTTCGTGGGCGCGCTAAACGTTGGTAAGATGAAATTTTGCTTTGATGAGCGCATCCAGACAAATGCGATGGCAAATTTCACGCAAATTTATGAGTATGAAAATTTACATATCAAAAAGGGCGAGCGCCTTGGGAATTTCGAGCTTGGCTCAACTATCGTGATACTTAGCAAAAAAGATGCGATCGAATACAATCTCTTTGAAAATAAAGAGCTTAAATTTGCTGAGACCATCGGAATAATAAAATAAATATGCTAGGCATATAAGTAAAATTTTTATACCCTACTTGGCCGGTGTCTTATTTGCTTAGACTTTGGTTGTAAGTTTTACACAGTCTTTAAAAATTATTATAGATTTAAAAGTTTGTAAAAGATGATGAATACATTATTTTATCTATCGAAATTTCTCTCGACTTAGTACTTTGTCCTAAGATTTAATTGGCTTACCCATAAAATCCATATTGATATCACAGAGCTGATAGCATTTACACCATTACTTGTATAGAGAAGCTTGTGTATCAATAAAGATTATTAATAAGATATAAGATAACTTAGTATATTTTTCAAAAGAATTTTTATCAACTATAATAAGGAAGTTTTAATTTACCTTACAACCCAAGGACTAAATATTTTTTGACTATTTAGCCCAAAAGAGGGCTAAAATTAAACATTAAATCTAAAGTGCATAACATCGCCATCTTGTACGATGTAGTCTTTGCCCTCAAGTCTCATCTTGCCAGCCTCTTTGGCTCCGTTTTCGCCGCCATGTGCGATATAGTCGTCATAGCTTATCACTTCAGCTCTGATAAAACCCCTCTCAAAGTCGTTGTGAATGACGCTTGCTGCTTTCGGTGCTTTCCAGCCCTTTGTGATCGTCCAAGCTCTTACTTCAACGACGCCAGCTGTGAAATAGCTTATCAAATTTAGCTTTGCAAAAGATGTTCTGATGATCTTTTCAAGGCCACTCTCGCTCGTGCCAAGAGAGGCTAGAAACTCGTGTGCCTCCTCGTCGCTTAGACCAATTAGCTCCTCTTCTACTTTGGCGCAAAGCTTGATCACCTCGTGGTCTGAGGCTTTTGCGTACTCTTTTAGCGCTTTTACAAATTTATTATCTTCGCTAAGCCCCTCTTCATCGACGTTTGCGCCATAAACTACCTCTTTGGCGCTTAGAAGCCTTAGCTCTTTGTTTAGTGCCAAAAACGCCTCACTATCTCTTTGCTCAAAGCTGCTCGCACTTTTGCCATCATTTAGGTGAGCAAGAAGTAAATTTGCTATCTCTAGCGCCTCTTTAGCACCTTTTGCATTTGCTTTTGCCTCTCTTGTGAGCTTTTCTATCTTTTTATTTAGTTGCTCGATGTCAGCTAGTATCAGCTCGGTTTGGATGATCTCGATGTCTCTTACTGGATCGACGCTGCCCTCGACGTGAGTGATGTTTTCATCCTCAAAGCAGCGAACTATGTGTAAGATAAGCTCGGTTTCTCTGATGTTTGATAAAAATTTATTGCCAAGTCCCTCGCCAGAGCTAGCCCCTTTTACAAGGCCTGCGATATCTACGAATTCGATGGTTGAATACTGAATTTTATTAGGACTTACTATCTTTGCAAGCTCATTTAGGCGCTTATCAGGCACTGGCACGATGGCTTTGTTTGGCTCGATAGTGCAAAACGGATAGTTTGCACTCTCGGCATTTTGCGCCTTTGTAAGTGCGTTAAATGTCGTTGATTTGCCCACATTTGGTAGGCCTACTATTCCAACTGAAAGTCCCATCAATTCTCCTTGCTAAGTGCTTGTAAAAAGTATAAATTCATCCTAACTCCTGCTCCACTCGCACCTGCTTGGTTGTATCCCCAAGCCTTTTCGCGGTATGCTGGGCCTGCGATATCAAGGTGTAGCCACTTATCTTTATACTCATCTTTGATAAATTTAGCTAAAAACATGCCAGCTGTGATCGCACCACCATATCTGCTTGATGCGCAGTTGCTAACGTCTGCGATCTGGCTTTTGATAAGCTCGCTAAGATAAGGGTTAAAATCAAGCGTAGTTGCTAGCTCGCCGCTATCTTTTATCTTGTTTTTAAACTCATTTTTTAGGCTCTCGCTGTTGCCCATGATGCCTATCGTGTATTCGCCAAGTCCCACGACGCAAGCGCCAGTTAGGGTTGCCATGTCGATTAAGATGTCTGGTTTAAAGTCCTGCGCGTAGCTTAGGCAGTCAGCCAGCACCAAGCGTCCCTCCGCGTCGGTGTTTCTCACCTCTATGCTAACGCCACTTCTTGAAATAAGCACGTCGTCTGGCTTATAGGCGTTGCCGCCGATCATATTTTCAGTTGCGCCCAAAATGGCGTGAATTTCAAATGGTAAATTTAGCTCTGCTGCACCTTTTATGATGCCAAGTGCTGCTGCTGCACCGCTTTTGTCTGATTTCATAGTTAGCATATAATCAGCCGGCTTCAAGCTAAGTCCGCCGCTATCGTATGTTAGCCCTTTGCCAACAAAGATGATGCGTTTTTTAGACTTTTTAGGCTTGTAGGTTAGGTGGATGAGCCTTGGTTTATGCACGCTTGCGCGATTTACCGCCAAAAATGCGTTCATATTCTCTTTTGCTAGAAATTTCTCGTCATAGACCTCGCACTTTATGCTTGCGATGTTTTTGGCTAAATTTTGCGCATCCTCGGCCATCTTTTGTGGTGTATAAATTTCTGGGATTTCATTTACGATATCTTTTGCAAAATTTGTAGCACTTGCTATTATCTCTGCCTCTTTAAAGCCATCATTTGCAGCTTTTAGATCGACCTTTTTGCCAGCAAATTCTTCAGTAGAAAAGATGATCTCTTTAAGGGTGTATTTCTCTTTTTTCTCTTTATACTTGTTAAATTCATAACTTCCAAGCAAAAAGCCCTCAGCTAGCGCCTCAAAGCTTAGTTTTTGACACTCCGCTATGTAAGAAGCTAACTTTATGCTCTTAATATTTAGCGACTTTAGTGCGTTATAAGCTTTAGCAGCTGCAACTCTAAGCTCGTCAAGATCAAGCTTAAAAAGTGGCACGTAAGCCCTTTTTGCCTCGCTTAGGACAAGGACACTCTCACCTTTGTAATTATTAAATTTAATAGCCTCTTTATCGCCTATAAATTTATGTTTTAACTCCTTATCTACTACGAAAATTAGTTCAATATCAGCTTTTATATCTTTTAATTTTTTATCAACTATTTGAAACTGCATGTCTTCTGTCTCTCCTTTCGTTTAAAATTTTATTTTCGATGCGCTTAAATGTATAGATCAAAAGTCCCATAAATATGGCAACCACTGGGATAGCGACGTACCAGTGTTCTTTTGCTTTTTGAAGCAGCACAAGTATATGCTCACCAAGTATCCAAGCAGGTATGGTGGTGATCGCCGCCCAGCACCAAGCGCTGATTAAATTTATAAAGGCGTATTTTTTAGCATCATAGCCAGTAAGCCCTATGCAAAGCGGTATGATGACACGAAAACCATACATATAGCGTTGCAAAAAGATGATCGGCCAACCGTATTTTTTCAGCATTATGTGCGCCACTGCAAATTTTCTACGCTGCGTGTGAAGCCTTTTTGCGATGTATTTTTTATTGTAACGGCCAAGATAGAAGTAAATTTGATCTCCCACAAAGCCTCCAAGTCCAGCCACAAATATAGCAAGCGCGATATGCATGTGCGTGGTGTGAGCGAGAATTCCAGCCATTATTAAGGCCATCTCGCCCTCCATTATACACCAGACAAAAAGTATGATGTAGCCGTACTCTTTAAGTAGTTCTATAAAAAACTCTTCCATTCTAAACCTCTAAAACGCTATAAATTTTAGTAAGCGACTTTAATTTTTCGCTCCCTTTTAGATCGACTAGATCTATGAGAAAGCAAGCTTCAACGCAGGTTGCGTTAGTTTGGTTGATAAGCTCAGCTGAAGCCTTTGCGGTGCCTCCAGTGGCTATGAGATCATCCATCAAAAGCACTCTAGCGCCCGCTTTTTCTCCAAAAGCATCGATGTGAATTTGAACTTCATCGACGCCATACTCTAGGCTATATTTTTGAGAAAGCGTGATAAAAGGCAGTTTTTTTGGCTTGCGAATAGGCACAAAAGGCAGCCTTAGCCTTGCCGCAAGCGCCGCGCCAAAGATGAAGCCACGTGACTCGATGCCAGCGATGTAGTCGATATTTGCGTCTTCATATCTCGCCACTAAATGATCTATCAAAAAGTTAAATGCATCTTTGTTGTTTAGTAGTGTTGTGATGTCGCGAAAGACTATGCCAGGCTTTGGAAAGTCGTTTATGCAGCGAATAGAGTTTAGTAAAAATTCTCTTCCTTTTTGATCTAAAATTTTCATAAATTTCCTTAAATTTGATGTTAAAGTAGCGCTTCGATCTTGCCTTCAAGCTCACGAATGCGTTGTCTTAGCTTATCGTTTTCTAAGCGGTACTGGGAGTTTCTTGTGCGAAGTGAGGTTACGTCGTTTTTAGTTTTGTTTAGCTCATCTGTTAAGATGTCGATGTTGCCTAGACTTCGTTGAAGTTGGATCTGAAATTTTCTTATGACGACCTCGGTGTCTTGGAGGTTATTTTTCATAAAATCTTTTGTCGCACGCTCTTTTTTTAGAAGCGTTTTGAAGTAAAAAACCATGACGGTTAGGTAGATCGCAGCACAAACAAGAGCGGTAAAAACGATCCACTCGCCTATCATTTGCCTGCCTCAAGCTCTATTTTTTTGACTCTTCTTTCGTGTCTGCCGCCTGCAAACTCAGTCTTTAAAAAGGCTTCAACCGCCGAGATAGCCACGCCAGCGCCGATAACTCTTGCGCCAAAAGCGATCACGTTTGCGTCGTTGTGCTCTCTGGCAAGTCTAGCGGTAAATTCGTCGTGGCAAAGGGCGCATCTTACGTTTTCGTGCCTGTTTGCAGCTATTGATATGCCTATGCCAGTGCCACAAACTAGCACGCCGTAGCAGTTAGGCTCAAGCTTGCTCGCCAGCAAATGCGCATAATCAGGGTAATCAACGCTATTTTTATCGTTTGTGCCAAGATCAACCACTTCGTATCCAAGCCCTTTAATGGCCTCTTTAAGCTCGTTTTTTAGCTCAAAACCAGCGTGATCGCTAGCTAAGAAAACTTTGTCTATCTTCATGAAAAGTCCGTTAAATTTTTTGTTGATTATAGTCAAAGTTGCATTAAAATAAAATTTTACTCTCAGCCAAAATGAAGCTATAATTTACCAAAAATTTAAAGGAGAAAATGTGAAAAAAGCACTCTTTTTAGCGGCTTCTACGCTAGCCTTTGCAAATGAAAATCTAATAGAGATCTACACAGATCAAACCATCATCACTCAAAAATTTAATGACGCAAATAGCTCTTTTAGCGCCTTTGTGCCAGAGGGTGTGGAGAGTGAGAACATCACGATAAATGGGGATTGTGACGCGAATGCTTATCTAAAAAAGATCAGTGAAGAAAATAGTCCAAGTTACATAAAATGGAAGCAAGAAGTTGCAAATTTAAATAACAAGCTTGAGGCGCTAAATGCAAGAGGTAGATTTATAGAGCAGGCTTTAGTAGAAGAAAACAAAAGTAACGATGTGACAAAAAGAGCTGATGAGTTTTATAAATTTAGCCTAGAAAATATTGAGAAAATTTCAGCTGCTAAAAGTGAGCTTGAAGCGCTTAATAAAAATGAGCCAAAGAGCGAGATGGCTGGATTTTTGCAGCTTGATATGAAATTTGCTTGCGACCCAAAAGAGGCGACGCTTTCATACATGGGTGATGAGGCGCCAAAGACGCTAAATGAAATTTATGCAGACACAAAAAACAAAAATATCTTGATAAAACAAGAAATTTTGCTCACCAACCCTTTTGTAAGCGATGTTAAAAATTTAAAGCTCGCCATCTATCCAACCAGATATCAAAAGGCGCTTGCTCCAAGTAAATTTTACCCTTGGTACGAGGAGAGCGAGGCGGAGGCTGATGGTTACGGCGCTTCGAAAGATATGCTAAGAGCCGCGAAAGTCGCCGCTGAGGTCGCTGATATGCGTGTGCAAAGAGATGAGAATGAGTTTGCCAAAATTTGGAAGATAGATGGGATAAATTTAGCAAAAGGCGAGAGCAAATATATAACTTACGACACGCAAAAAATGGACGCAAATTTTAGCGTTTTTGCTGATTTTTACGGCTCGCTAAAGGCATATAACGTAGCTAGCTTTAAGCTAAATGATGATCTAACGCCAGCCAAAACGCAGTTTTACGTTAATGGTGTGAGTGTTGGCAGTCCAAGCGAGTTTGAGATGAAAGCTAAAGATGAGCCAGTGCAATTATTTTTAGGACAAAACGAGCTAATCGAGCTTAAAAAAGAGCGATTAAATAAATTTAAAAAGAGCTCGTTTCTTGGCAAAGAGCGCTTAAGCGAAGAGGGCTATGAGATAAGTATCAAAAATAACTCAAGCAAGAGCGTTGATGTTACTTTGGTCGATCGTGTACCAGTGTCTGCCGATGAGGCGGTAAAGGTCGAGATAAAGGGCTTTGATAAAAAAGATATCAGCAAAGATGGCAAGGTGGAGCTTAAATTTAGCCTTGCGCCAAAAGAGGAATTTAAAAAAGAGTACTCTTATAAGATCAAAAAGCCAAAAATTTAGAGCAAATTTGCTCTAAATTTAGCCGTTTATAAATGCACTTGCGATATCTAAAACGTATCTTGTCGGATAAAAGATAGTATCTTTTAAAGGCGAGATGAGGATGATGATAAGGATGACAAAGCCATATCGCGAGATGCCCTCAAGCTTTTCAGCTAGTGCGTGAAAACCAAAATTTCTAAGCGCATACTCGAGCGCGTGAAAGCCATCAAGTGGCGGGATCGGATAGAGATTAAAGATGGCTAACATCAAATTTAAAAGCGCAAGCGTAAATAAAAACTGAAGTAAAATTTCAAAGGTTTCTATATTTAATAAAGCCTTTAGCACAAAAAGCGACAAAATGCCTAGGATGACGTTGTAGCAAATGCCAGCTAGACTTACGTAGATAGCTGCTTTGTAGCCGCCATTTCGCACTACTGTGTAGGTATTTACAGGCACTGGTTTTGCCCAGCCAAACATCATACCAGTGCTTAGGTAAAGTACCAGCGGTACGATGATGGTGCCAACTGGGTCAATATGTTTTATAGGGTTTATACTAAGCCTGCCAAGACTTTTTGCGGTGTTGTCGCCAAATTTATAAGCGACATATCCGTGAGCGATCTCGTGGCCGACGATGGCGATTATTAAAGAGATGACGATAGTGGCGACTTTAACTATGTCTATGTTATCAATGAAGCCCATCTACTTCGCCTTCTTTTAGAGCTTTGTTAGTGAAAAATTCGTCATTTTCTATCGTATCTACAAAACGCCCGATACGCTCCCAGCGCACATTGTAGTTCTTGTCCCAGCTAAAATATATAAACCAAGGCTGTCCGACTATGTCCTTGTAAGCCACACTTCCCCAAAAACGGCTATCGTTTGAGTGATCGCGGTTGTCACCTATCATGAAGTATTCATCTTTTGGTACTTTGACGTAAAATGCATTAAGGTTAAAATTTGGATTTTGCGGTAATGAGCTAATGGACACTGGCTTCATAAAAACACTATCTTTGTTTGTATTTAGCATGAAAATCATCTGCTCAAATAAATTTACATTTTCGTCATAGTGGATGCCGCTAAACCTATATGGCTCTTTTATGAAAAGTTTGCCATCAAGCTCGGCTATATCGCTACATGAGTAGCCAAATTTACTCTCTTTGCCGTTTAAATTTTCACGGCAGTTTGCCTTTATAAAATCATCTCCCTCTTTTGGGCGTAGATAGAGGGCTTTTTCGGTAAATACTATCTCATCTTCGCTTGTGGCAAAGCAGCGTTTTACAAAGTGGGTTTTCTCGTCTTTTGGATAACGAAAGACGACTATATCGCCTCTTGCCGGACCATCGCCTGTGATAAGATGCCCATTGTCATTTAGCTCAGGTAAAATTTTTACCTCAAGCCACGGAATTCTTGGTGTTGGTATGCCATAAACAAATTTTTTGGCGAATAAAAAATCACCAACCAAAAGCGTATTTTTCATCGAGCCAGACGGGATAACAAAGGCTTGAGCTATGAAAAATATAACAAAAAGCACGATGATGACCGTGCCTGTCCAGCTCGAGCAAAAGTCATAAAATTTAGTAAAAATTTTTTTCATTATTACGCTCTTTTGTGGCTAGCTATCTTAGCTTGGGCTGCAAGGATTGTGTTATTTAAAAGCATGGCTATGGTCATCGGACCTACGCCGCCAGGAACAGGCGTGATGTATGAGCATTTTGGTGCGACTTCGTCAAAATCCACATCACCTACAAGTCTGCCATCATCAAGTCTGTTTATACCCACATCAACGACTACGGCGCCATCTTTTACCATATCTGCCTTTAAGAAAAATGGCTTACCGATGGCTGCGACGATGAGGTCGGCATTTTTGCAAATTTCTTTTAAATTTTTAGTCTTGCTGTGAGTCACGGTAACGGTTGCTGAGGCGTTTAGAAGTAAATTTGCCATAGGCTTGCCAACAATGTTGCTTCTACCGATCACCACCGCATTTAGTCCAGCCACATTAATGTCATACTCTTTTAAAATTTCCATAACTCCAAGCGGCGTACAAGGCACAAAGCCATCTAGTCCACTAACAAGTTTGCCGACATTTACAGCGTGAAAGCCATCTACGTCTTTTGTTGGATCAATCGTAGCTAAAACGGTATTTGTATCTATATGTTTTGGAAGTGGCAACTGCACTAAAATTCCATGGATGCTATCGTCTAAATTTAGCACATTTATAAGCGCTAGAAGCTCTGCTTGGGTTGTATTTTCGCTTAGACGGTGAGCTACACTTTTTATGCCGTATTCGTTGCAGGCTTTTTCTTTGGCTCTAACGTATGTTTGAGATGCTTTATCTTCGCCTACTAAGATAACAGCTAGGGTTGGCTCTATGCCAAATTTTTTCAGTTCTTCAGCTCTTACTTTTACGCTTTCTTTGACCTTTAAAGATACGGCTTTGCCGTCTAAAATTTTCATATTGGATCCTTATTTAAAAGCTTTTTTAATCACAAGGGTGGTATCATACCTAAAATTAAATTAAATTTTTAAAAGAGAGGTTTATGCGGTCTGTTTTTTTGATTTTGCTTTTTTGTGTGGCGATTTTTGGAGCTGATTTTATCACAAAGACCGAATATGCCAAAATGCTCTACCTAAATCCACGCGGTATAGGATGTGATAAATGTCACGGTACAAAGGGCGAGGGCAGTCTAATCTCTAAATACAAACACTTTGACAAAAAGGCAAACAAAACGGTTGATGATGAGCTTAGAGCGCCAAAGATAAATGATATAGATTTTGAAAGCTTTAAAGCCGCTCTAACTAAGCCAAAAGGTGTCATGCCAAGCTATTTTTTGACAGAAGAGGAGACTACGATTCTTTATGAATACATTACGAATAAGATAAATACTCCTTCAAAAGCAGCAAAAGCACAAAATTTAGGCAAGCCAGTTTCCACTGATACGACACAAAAACAGCCAGAGCAATCTGCTAAAGCCGCCCCTGCTACAAAACCAGCTGAATCAGCAAAAACTGCTACTACGCAAGCACCAAAGTCAGCAGTAAAACCAGCTACAAACCCAAAAGATAATCAAAAGACAAATTTAAAAACACAAAATCAAAAGGATAAAAAATGACAAATAAAGAGGCATTTAGCGAAGCCAAAAAATATATCCCAGGTGGTGTAAATTCGCCAGTACGTGCATTTGGCAGCGTTGGTGGTGAGCCTGTGATGATAGATCACGCAAAGGGGGCTTATCTATACGACGTAGATGGTAAAAAATACCTTGACTTCATCCAAAGCTGGGGACCGCTCATATTTGGTCACTGCGACAAAGATATCGAAGAGGCGATCATCTCTGCTGTAAAACAAGGCGTATCTTACGGCGCGCCGTCACCAAAAGAGACCGCTCTTGCAAAGCTAATATGTGACGAGTTTAAACAAATAGATAAAATTCGCTTCGTTAGCTCTGGTACAGAGGCAACTATGAGCGCGATAAGAGTGGCTAGAGGATATGCCAAAAAAGATGGACTAATAAAATTTGAAGGCTGCTATCACGGACACAGCGATGCACTTCTTATAAAAGCAGGAAGTGGCGCTACGACATACGGCAATGCTTCAAGTAGCGGCGTACCACAAGATGTTGTGAAAAACACTTATCTAGCAGTTTATAACGATATCCAGAGTGTAAAAGCCATCTTTGAAAATAATAAAGACAAAATCGGCGTCGTTATAATTGAGCCAATCGCAGGAAATATGGGGCTTGTACCAGCTGATAAGAAATTTTTAGAGGAGCTTAGAGCGCTTTGCGATAAATTTGGCGCTGTGCTTATCCTTGATGAGGTTATGAGCGGTTTTAGGGCTTCTCGCCTTGGCTCATATCCATTTCATGAGGTGGACGCTGATCTCATCACATTTGGCAAGGTTATAGGCGGAGGCATGAACGTCGCTGCATTTGGTGGCAAGGCCGAGATAATGGACTGCTTAAGTCCTGATGGCGCTGTCTATCAAGCAGGCACGCTAAGTGGCAACCCAGTAGCGATGAGTGCTGGTATAGCGGCGATTTCAAAGATAAATAGTGATCCAAATTTATACGCTAGACTCGAAAAGCTTGCCCTAAAACTAATGGCTGGCTTTAAAGAGGCTGCAAAGAGTGCTGGCATCACTATCCAAACTGGTGTTCGTGGCTCTATGTTTGGCTACTTTTTTACAGATCATGCCGTGAAAAACTACGATGATGCGCTAAAGAGCGATACAAAGCTATTTGCTAAATTTCATCAAGCTATGCTTAAGCGTGGAATCTATCTAGCTCCAAGTCAGTTTGAGACTGGATTTGTCTGCGATGCGATGAGTGAGGCGGATATCGATCTAGCGGTAAGCGCAGCTAAAGAGGCGTTTTTGGAGATAAAAGCTTAATGGCAAAATTTAAGATAAAAGATATCGTAGCAGGTGCTGAGCAGCTAAGTCTTGGCGTTTCAATCGTAGTTGCGATCTTGCTTGGCACTGGACTAGGGTATTTTGTAAAAAAGGCTACAAATTTTACACCAGCTCTTTGGATAGGCTTTGCTATTGGCATCGCAGCTGCTATTTTAAACGTCTATAAAGCTTACAAAGCGCAGATAAAAAGCCTAGATGAGCTAAAAGATGAAAGCAGATACAAAGGCTACACAAAAGACGATGATGAGGACGATTAGTAGGCTTTTGATTTGCTATTTTGCGCTTTGGCTGGCTCTTAGCGTGGTTGGCAAATTTATATCAAATCAATTTTTCATAAGCTCGCAAATTTCATTTTTTGCCTCGCTTATTATTCTAACGGCTAGTTTTTTTGCCTATAAAAACCGCATAAATTCTCGGCTAGAAAATGCAAGAGATGAAATTTTAGCCAAGATAGAAGAAGAGGACGAAGAGGAAGAAGAAATTTTGCCCCAGAATGAGGCAAAAGATTTTAGCTTAAAGGATGAGAAAGCAAGGCTAAAAAAGCAGAGATTTTCATTTAAAGATAAGAGTTTTGTGGCAGCCTTTATGCCTTACCGCTTGGTGGCTTATGCGATACTTTTTTTTGGATTTATTTTTTTAAAAAATGAAAATTTACTAAATGTGTCTGGCTTTTTAGTTGGGCTTGCTCCGATGCCAATTGGCGCATTTATTTTTGGGCTTATGGAGAATAAATTTAATACTGCAAAGGACACTGATGGCAAGTAGCTTTAGGATCATCCGCTCGATGGGACCGCTATTTTTGGGCATGAGTTTGCTTTTTATCGGAAATGGCCTAGTCATCGCATCTTGTAGCGCACTTCTTAAGCAAAACGGAGTGGGTGAGCTAGAGATCGGATTAATTAACACGGGCTTTTTTGTGGGTGCGTTAATTAGCACCATTACAGCTCACAGAGTCATCTCAACTACTGGCCACATCAGAGCATTTGCCATCTTTTCAGCCATTTTTGCAGTCTCAGCTATGCTTCATGCGGTAAATCAAAATTTAGTATTCTGGGCGATATTGCGTGCATTTTTGGGATATTGCTACTACGCGCTTTTGATGGTTATAGAAAGCTGGCTAAATGCAAAAATTCCAAACAAAATAAGATCTCGTGTGATAGCCTTTTATGAAGGCGTTTTTTACACAAGTTTTGGACTTGGCATTTTGATCTTAGCGCTTGATCTTAAAACCTTTGAAATTTTCATCATAAGCGCAGCTTTTATCATGCTCTCAAGCATTCCATTAAATTTGATCCGTATAAATCAGCCTCAAATCCCAGAGCGTCAGCCCATAAATATCCCAAAAATTTTTGGCATAGTCCCACTCGCTCTTGTTGGTGCACTCATTGCAGGCTTAGCAATAAACGGCTTTTTTTCGATGGCAAGCCTTTTTGTCTTGCTTCAAGGATACGGCACAAAAGAGGCATCGTTTTTTATGACGGTTGCGATGATCGGAGGCTTTTTAGCTCAAGTTTTTATCGGTAGTTTTTCTGATAGATATGGCAGAAGGCCAGCTATTTTGCTTTGTAGCAGTGTGGCTTTAATAAGCGCGGTTTTGTTTTTGCTAAATGGCAAAAATTTAACGGTTGAATATCTGCTTTCATTCTTTTTTGGGGCTGGAATTTTTTGCACTTATGGGCTTTCTCTGGCTAGGGCAAATGATGAGATCACAGACAAGACAAAGAGCGTGCAAGTCGCACGTGCCTTGCTATTTAGCTACTCTTTGGCTTCGCTTTTTTCGCCGCTTCTTATGAGCTATGCGATGAAAATTTTTGGAGCATTTGGCTTTATCTATGTTTATTTGGTGCTTTTTGCCGGGCTTATTTTATTTGCGCTAACGCAAAAAACTATACCACAGCACATGAGAAAAGAGTATAACGATAGGCTCGTTGCAAGGACGGCTGGTATCGCTACTATTGAGCAAAATGGAAATTTTGCCGATAGAAAAAATAAAAAGTAAAAAATGGACGTAGGAAATTCTTTGAATATATCAAATACTTCGGTTCAAACCGGGCAAAATGCTACTCAAAATGTGCCAGTTCGTAAAAATGAAGGCTCGCTTTTTAAAAATCAGCCAAGCGTACAAACGCCTAGTGAGCAGAGTATTTCAGAGACACTTGATAATGTTGGGAAACTCGTTGCAAGAGTACTTGATGATCTAAAAAGTGCTTCAAGTCTTAGCAAGGCTGAACAAATTTTATCTCAGGCAAAGGATACAAAAATCGCTCCAAATTTAGCAGGCGAGCTATCAGACCTTGCAAAAAGCTTAGAAGTAGAAGCAACGCAAAATGAAAGCCCTGAGATAAAGAGCCTTGCACTAAAGATAAAAGAATTTCTAAAACCAATAGCTGATCTAAAGGCTGGCTCACTAAATGATCAGATCAAAAACTCAGGCGTAATGCTTGAAGCAAATTTAAAAGATGCACTTAGTCCAGAGAAGCTTCCAAGCTCGGTTCAGAAGCTACTAAGCGATATAAAAAATCTCTCAAGTGGGAATTTACTAAATCAAATTTTAACCATAAATGATGAAAAATTAGACAATCAAAATTCTTTTTCAAAACTTGCTTCTATACTTGAAAAAGCGAGCAATGATGCAAAAAACATCCTTGATAACTCAAACATAAAAACCCTTTTAAAAGATGTTGACAAGCTTGATAGTGTGGTTAAATTTTTAGATAAAAATTTTTCAAAAGATGAAAATGGCGAGCTAGTAAAAAATCAAATAGGCAAAATGCAAAATTTCATCTCAAATTTAAGCGAGAAGGTAGGAAATTTAGCGAGTGAAAAGCTAAATCAAAATTTTGGTTTTAGCCAAAATCACAAAGAGCTAAAAACTATCCTTGATAGCATAAAAAACGATCTAAAAACGCTAAATAACATAGGCGATGAAGCAGGGCTTGTAAAAGCGTTTAATGAGATGAGCGATGTTTCAAAGGATGATAGCTTGCAAGATAAGCTCCAAAGTGCGGCGAGGCGTCTTGCTCATAGCCTAAGCCTTGCTGATGCTAAGGCAAGTTTGGCTAAAAATGAGCTAAGCGAGAGCAAGGCGCTTTTAAAGCAGTTAAATCTCGCTACAAATGATATAAATAACATTACGACTAAAAATAGCAGCGAAATTTCAAAGGTGCTAAGCCAAGATATAAAAAGTACACTTTTAAATATCAGTGAAAAGAGTCAAAACCCACAAAGCGTAAATGCTGCAAACAAGATGATTTCACAGATCGAGATGCATCAAATGATATCAAGTCTTCAAGGCGGGATTCAAACTTATATGCCTTATATTTGGGATGGTGTTGAGGGTGGAAATATCGCATTTAAGCAAGGCAAAAAGGATAAATTTTACGCTCAGATCGATCTAAATTTTAAGAAATTTGGACAGATAAATGTGATGGTTGGACTTATTGATAAAAGATACATCGATCTTTCGGTGGCTACGCAAACAAATGATTTTAAGGAGCTAATTCTTTCAAACTCTAGCAAATTAAAACAAGCAATATCAAAGCTTGGACTCATAGTTTCAAACTTTAATATCAAAACTTTGTCAAAAGTAAAGCTAAATGATAGATTTAAAAAATTTGGTGGCCTTGATGTGGGCTTTGATAAGAAAATTTAATGCAAGTAAATAAGAAAAAAGCAGTAGCTCTTGGCTACAACAGATCTAAAGACAATGCTCCAAGAGTGCTGGCTAGTGGCGCTGGAGAGATAGCAAATAGAATAATTGATCTTGCAAAAGAGCATGATATACCGATCAAAGAGGATCCTGATCTTATTGAAATTTTAAGCAAGGTTGAAGTTGATCAAGAAATTCCACCAAATTTATATAAAGCTGTTGCTGAAATTTTTAGCTTTTTATATAAGATCACAAAGAAATGATCTATAAATTTGCTTAAAAATTAGCAAGGCATATAAAGAGTGGCAAGGATATTGACGATATACAAAAAAGTGGCGTAAGCTAAATATTAAATTAAAATTTTAAAGGCTATTTGTGGCACAAAAATTAATATTAATAGGGGCGTCTACTGGCGGGCCTGGGCATTTAAAAAAGTTATTAAAAAACGTAAAACTAAATGGAGCTATCATCGTGATAGCCCAGCACATGAATAAAATGTTTATAAACTCTTTTGCTATGCAAATCGGAAAAGAGTGTGGCTTGGATGTTGAAATTTTAAATGAGAGGAAAATTTTAAAAGAAAATACCGTATATGTCTGTGAACAAAATGTAGTGGTGTCACCAAATTTACCGATCAGTGCAAAGCCAAATACAGAAGAAAAGACTATATATACGCCAAATGTTGATGTGTTGTTTAAATCTGGAGTTGGAATTTGTAAAAGCGCAAATGTCCTAGCTATCTTGCTAACTGGCATCGGAGATGATGGTGCATCTGGGCTTGATAAACTTTATAAGGCTGGAGCAAAATGTATAGCTGAAAATGAAGAGAGCGCGATAGTTTATGGCATGCCAAAACGTGCAAAAGAGCTAAATCAAAGCTTAAAATCATTAAATCTAACTATGATAAAAAAAGAGCTGGAGGATTTTTTAAATGCTATTAACTAATGACACAAAAGATACAAAAACAATGCAAACAAATACTTCACAAGATATGGATAGTTTTAATGAATTTATGAACGTTATCAAAACTCTTTGCGGAGTTGATCTGGAGCCAAAAAGAGATATTACATTGCAGCGAATTACCATTTTTATTAGGGATCGCCAGATAAAAAGCTTTAAAGATCTTGTTTCAATGATAAGATATAACTCAAGCTTACGACAAGACATTTTAAATCTAGTAACTGTAAATGAGACTTATTTTTATAGAGAGTTGCCTCAACTTAAAGATGTGATATATTACGCAAAGGAGCTTGGAGGAGCTAGAATTTTGTGTGCTCCTTGCTCTACTGGAGATGAGTCATATTCGCTTGCAATGCTTGCTTATGAGATGGGATTTAAACAGCATGAAATTTCAATCGTAGGTATAGACATAAACTCAGAAGCCATAGCAAGCTGTCAAAATGGTATTTTTAGTGAGAGGAGCTTGCATAGGTTAAGCGATTTTCAAAAAGAGAGATTTTTTACAAAAGTCGATGATAAATTTAAGATAAAAAAAGAAATTTTACCAAGGTGTGAGTTTAAAATTTTAAATGTTTTTGATGATGCTATTTTTAATCTAGGAAAATTTGATATCGTGCTTTCAAGAAATATGATGATCTATTTTGATGATGATTTTAGATTAAAATGTGTTGAGAGGCTTCATAAATTGCTTAAGCCAGATGGTAGGCTTTATGCTGGGCACGCTGATCTTGTGCCTTACACTCCAGCTTATGAAAAACGATTTTCAAATGGAACTACCTACTATCTAAAAAAATAAAAATTTACTAAGTCGCCTTTTAACTTGGGCGACTTAATTTAAAATCAATCACCTTATTTTGTAGCTTTTTAATACGATGTGATAGTAAAAAGCCCCTACAAAAAAGAGGCTTCCCATAAAACTCGCAATCATCTCAACGCTAAATCCAATATCATAAAGCAGACCAATGATAAATGAAATGAGAGCGCTAAAGCCAAGAAAAATCATATCGTTATATGCAATCACTCGGCCATAAAATTCTTTTTTGCAGTTTTGCTGAAGCATCGTATAGGTGTAGCTCCAAAGGCTTGATGTGCAAAATCCAGCAAAGATAATGCCAATAAGCGATAGATAAAAATTCCAAAGCGATAAAGCCCAAATAATGATACCAAGGCCTTGACCGATATATACGAAAATAAGCGTATTTTTATTTATAAATTTGCTAAGTATGGCTGGAGCAAACATAAGTGAAATGGATCTTGAAGTATTTAATAGTCCTATAACTAGCGATGTTGAGAGTAAATTTGCATATTTGTAATCAGCCAAAAGTGCGATCAATGCGTCATAAGCGGTAATGCCAACAAAGGCGTGCAAGAATATAAGATGCACGATGAGTCTATTTTCTTTTAGATATTTAAGCCCATTTTTGAGCATTTTTAGAGGCTTTTCTATAAATTCTGGCTTTAGACCTTGTAAATTTAAAAAATATAAAAATCCAAAGCTAAAAATGTATAGTATGCCATCAAGCAAAAATGCGCTTTTTATCCCAAAAAAATGTATATAAACTCCAGCTAGCCCCATACCAGCGGTGTATGAGACCGCCCATATGATAGAGTGGATCTCGTTTGCGAGTTTGAGATTTTCTTTGCTTAAAATTTTTGGCAGTACGCTCATCTCTACTTGAAAATACATTCCGCCAGTGCCATTTCTAACAAAAATGATGAGTAAAAGTAGCCATAAAAAATCAAGTGAGTCTATAAAAAGAAGCATGAAAACGCTTATCGTCTCAACTGCCATCATGATGACAAGCATTGGTTTTGGGCTAAATTTATCAACTAAAATTCCACTAAACGGAGCTATGACAACACCTGGGATAAATGCCATCGCTGCACTTAGCGTAATCGCCCAAACAGGAGCGTCAAGCTTGATAAGAAGGGTAAAGATACCTGTGTGCGAAAACCATACGCCAAAATAGCATATAAGCTGAATGATGCTTAAAAGGCGAAAATTTCTCTCTTCTTTTAAAAGTTTAAGATATTCTTTCAACTTATTGATTCCACATTAGCGTTATTTGCTCTATCTTTGTTTCATCTGGTATATCGTTTAGGCTTGTTATCTCTTTTGTAAGTGGATTTTTTAGTGTGATTAACATATCGTGGCTATCTATTTTTAGATAAATATTGTTTTTATCGCTACTAAATTTAGAGATAACAAGAGAATTTTTTATATCTTTGAAATTTGATTTAAGGCTGATATTTTCTGGAGTTTTAAACTCATTTGAGTAAATCTCAATGCTTGTGATAATACCATTTAGCAAGGTATATTCAAAAATTCTTTCATTTTTGTTTGTTACGATGTAGCTGTTTTCTTTTTTTGTGTTATCCCGTTTTATGTTTTTTGAGCCATAAATTTTTATCACATCTCTATTTGCTGATTCGTTTGTCAGCTCTGCAAAAAAGCCTTTGCCAAAGAGATTTTTTTGATCTTTATCTTTTTTATATCGTCCACTTATGTGAGCATTTTTACAAATTTTGTCATTTGCTACTAGAAAAATTGCATTATTTATCCTGTGTATGCTTAGAGCAATGCCTTTTTCATCTAAAAGGTAAAAAATTCCTTTGTCGTAAAGTAGCTCAGAGCTAAACTCGCAAAGTGGCGAGCCATTTTTTAATGATGAATAAAAACTTATTTTCGCACCATTTTTGCTTGGTACGATTACAATGTCTAAAAAGTTATCTTTGTTTTTAAATTTATAAAATTTAGCAAAAAAACTATCTTTGTAAGCTTTATTTACCGGCTCGAAATTATAAATTTGAGCTAGCACGCCAACTCGCTTATTTTTCTTGTCATCAAGCTGAAAAAGTGAGTTTTTATTTGGTGCGAAATAGCTAAGATTGCCATTTTCATCTTTTAAAATGATAGCACTATCATCAACATCAAATGTACCATTTTTTTCAACCAAGCTTACTTCTTTATCTATAGTAAGCATTGTTTTTGTGTAGGTTTTGTCTTTATTTAGCGTAATGATAGTTTTTATGCCTTCGCAATTTGGGCAAGGCAAAATAGTGTGAAAACTACTATAAATTGAGTTTGGAAGTATTAACTTTTCTGGCTTTTTGGGTGTATTTGCCTGAACTAGTGGTTTGTCTTCTTTTGCTGTATTTTGTGTGTTTTGTTTTGGCTCTAAATTTTCATTTTTTGCGCAGCCAAGGATGAAAAATGAGATAAGTATGGCAAAAAGATATTTCATTTGCAACTCCTTAAAAATTGCAAAATTATATCATTTTGCCTTTAAAATTTATTTTACGCGTTTAAAGATGTATTTGTCTTTTAGCTCGCCAGTGACCTCTTTTTGATCCATGTCAAGCATCTTTAGGCTCTCTCCCTCGATCTTATAAAAGCTCTTCTCTTTATACTCATCAATAGTTGTGATAACGCCGTTTTTAACTGAGTATTTGCCCTTGCTAACGGCTTTGTAGTTGTCTTTTGACTTGTAGTTCATCACACTTTCAAATGTGCCGTCTTTTTTAAGTGTAAGGGTTGAGTCTATGCCCATGCAGCTAGCGCAAGGTAAAAACGCCTTATAAGTGCCTTCGATACTGCTTACTGGAGCCATGCAGCTACCTTTTACTTCACATTTGCCTTGTGGGACGTTTGCATTTTGGCTAGATGAGGCACAACCTGCCAAAAGTAGGGCCGCACTTAGTGCAAATATAAAATTTTTCATGCTAATCCTTTTTGAAAATAAAATTTAAAATGTATTATAATACTTAAGAAAATAACAAATTATAAATTAAAGGAGTAAAAATGCAAATCGAAGCATTTGGCGTTTTAGTCGTAGTTCTGGTTATCTTTGCGTTCTTGTTTTTAAAGGCTGGCATCAAGATCGTCTCACAAGCTGATAACCTACTCATCGAGCGACTTGGTAAATTTCACAAAGTGCTTGATGGCGGATTTCACATTATCATCCCATTTGTCGATCAGATAAGAGCGATCATTACCGTAAAAGAGCAGCTTGTAGACATCACAAAACAGCAAGTCATCACAAAAGATAACGTAAACATAAGCGTCGATGGTATTGTCTTTTTAAAGGTATTTGACGCAAAAATGGCAGTTTATAACGTAGATAACTACAAGCGTGCCATTGCAAATTTAGCCATGACAACGCTTCGTGGTGAGATAGGCGCGATGAACCTTGATGATACGCTAAGCTCACGTGACCGCCTAAATGCCGCACTTCAAGTGGCTCTTGGCGATGCAGCTGGCAACTGGGGCGTAAAGATCATGCGTGTAGAAATTTCTGAAATTTCTGTCCCACTTGGCATTGAAGAGGCGATGAATATGCAGATGAAAGCTGAGCGTGAAAAACGTGCGATTGAGCTAAAAGCCTTGGCTGAAAAAGAGGCACTAATACGCAACGCAGAGGCGCTAAAACAAGAAAAAGTGCTTCAAGCAGAGGCGATCGAGCGTATGGCTGATGCGAAAAAATACGAGCAAATCGCCATAGCAACGGCTCAAAAAGAGGCTATGGATATGATAAATGATAGCATGAGCAAAAACGCAAATGCAGCAGAATTTTTGCTCGCGCGCGATAGAGTCGGGGCATTTAGCGAGCTAGCTAAAAACAGCTCAAAAGATAAAATTTTAGTCCCTTATGAGGCGACTGAGCTTATTGGCTCCCTTAGCGTTTTGAAAAATTTCCTAGCTAAGGATAAGGCGTGATCAGCCCTTTTATAATGATAGCAATCGGTGTGATTTTGTGCATCACCGAGTTTATCTTTTTCTCGTTTTATTTGCTATTTTTTGGCATAGCTTTTATAGTAGTTGGAGCTATAAATTTTGGTTTTAGTTTTGCTTGGAGCTATCAAATTTTAACTACGGCGGTGATTGCGATCGTGCTCCTTGTGCTTTTAAAAGCGCCGCTAAAGAGTAAATTTATGTCTAGAAAAGAGAGCTTTAACGAGGAATTTTTAGACGAAGCCGGAGTTGGCGAGATTAGAGAAAATATGGTCTATTTCAAAGGCACACTTTGGAAATATGATGGAAATTTAGCTAATGGAGAGAAGGTGACGGTTCTTGGCACCAAAGGTGACAAGGTGATATTAAAATAAAAGTGCCATTTGGCACTTTTATTATTTTGCGTGATCTGGGCAGCCTTGCATATCGCTGTGCATTGAGCCTTGCATCATGCAGCCTTGATGGTGGCAACCTTGTTTTTGCATATCGCTTTTTATCTCTTTGTGATGAGGACAACCGCAACCTTCGTGGCTTGCTGGCTTTGGCTCATTTTTAGCACAACCAACTAAAAATAGTCCGCAAATAACGGCAAATACTATCTTTTTCATAACTCGCTCCTTTAAAGAATTTCTCACATTTTAGCCTTTAAAAATTAATTTTTCATAACGCTTGATTTATCATATTTAAAAGCATTTTTGGCTAAACTTTCGCCCAAAAATAAGCAAAATAAAAGGTTAAATTTGAAAAGACTTAGTGTAAATGAAGCCATCGATCTTATAGAAAATGCACCGCTTCACGAGCTTGGCAAGATGGCGCTAGCTAGAAAAAAAGAGCTTCATCCAGATGGCATAACGACTTTTATCGTAGATCGCAACATCAACTATACAAACGTCTGCTGGGTGGATTGTAAATTTTGCGCATTTTACCGCCACGCAAAAGAAGAGAACGCTTATGTGCTAAGTTTTGAGGAGATCGGCAAGAAGATCGAGGAGCTAATCGCCATTGGCGGCACGCAAATTTTATTTCAAGGTGGCGTTCATCCAAAGCTAAAGATCGAGTGGTACGAGGAGCTTGTCGGCTACATCAGCAAGCACTATCCAAGCATCACGATACATGGCTTTTCTGCAGTTGAGATCGACTATATCGCAAGAGTTTCAAAAATTTCTACAAAAGAGGTCTTAAGATGCCTAAATGAAAAGGGCTTATACTCGATGCCAGGGGCTGGAGCGGAGATTTTAAGTGATAGAGTGCGTGACATCATCGCCCCTAAAAAATGCGACACCGCAGACTGGCTTCGCATACACAAAGAGGCGCACGAGCTTGGCATGAAAACGACTGCAACGATGATGTTTGGCACGGTTGAGAGCACTCGTGAGATCGTGGAGCACTGGGAGCACATCAGAAATTTACAAGATGAAACATCTGGATTTAGAGCATTTATACTTTGGAGCTTTCAGGGGCTAAATACAAAGCTCATGCAAGAATTCCCAGAGATCAAAAAACAAAGCTCAAACGTCTATCTAAGGCTTCTTGCGGTTTCAAGGCTCTTTTTAGATAACTTTAAAAATATCCAAAGCAGCTGGGTCACGCAGGGTAGCTACGTAGGTCAGCTAGCACTTCTTTTTGGTGCAAATGATCTTGGTAGCACTATGATGGAAGAAAACGTCGTAAAGGCTGCAGGGGCTAGCTTTAGGATGAATCAAGAGCAGATGATCGAGCTTATAAAAGATGTTGGAGAAATTCCAGCTAAGCGCAACACAAACTACGATATTTTGGAGAAATTTTAGATGAAAATTTTAGATATCAATGTAAAAAATGTAAAAATCCCAGTCGTTTTTGAAAGCTCAAAAGCGATGCCAGTAGTGAGCCTAAAGCTAGTTTTCAAGGCAGCTGGTAGCTCGCAAAATGGCAAGCTAGCAGGCCTTGCAAGGCTAAGTGCAAATTTGCTAAATGAGGGTGATATGAAGCTAGGCTCGGCTAAATTTGCCAAAGAGCTTGAAGTGCGGGCGATTAGCCTAAATGCAAGCTGCGGCTTTGAGATATTTTGCATCGATCTAAACTGCTTAAAAGAGCACTTTGTCTTTGCGTGCGGCAAGCTAAAAGAGCTTATAAGCGCTCCAAATTTAACAGAAGAAATTCTAAATAGGTGCAAAACCGTCACACTTGGCGAGATCGCAGCAAATGAAAACGACTTTGACTACGTGGCAAGGCAGGGACTCTTTGAGATTTTATACCCAAAAAGCGTGCTTGCTCTGCCAAGCATCGGCACGAAAAAGAGCATTAAAGCCATAACACTTGAAGACGTGAGTAAATTTTTAAATGAGCACTTAGACCTTTCAAACCTACTTTGCGTGCTAGGTGGCGACATCGACGAGAAGCAGACAAAAGAGCTTGCTAGCGTTTTAGAGATACTAAAACCTGGCAAGGTGCGAAAGCTAGAGCGCTTTAGCCCAAGCGACAAGTGTGAAAGTAGCGAGATCATCAGGCAAAGCGAGCAGGCATACATCTACTTTGGCGCGCCATTTGATGTAAAACCTGAAGAAAAATACAAGGCCGCAGTGGCGACATTTATCCTAGGCGAGGGTGGCTTTGGCTCGAGGCTCATGGAGGAGATCCGCGTGAAAAGAGGGCTTGCATACAGCGCCTACGCTAGAAATTTGCTAAATCTCTCTTACAGCCAGCTTTACGGCTACATGCAGACAAAAAATGAGAAAAAGGATGAGGCTATCGCCGTTATAAAAGAGGAAATTTTAAAATTTAGTAAAAAAGGCGTTAGCAAGGCCGAGCTTGAGCAGGCGAAGAAATTTTTACTTGGCTCGTTGCCGCTTAGGCTTGAGACGCTATTTAAGCGCCTTGACATCGCGCAGGGCGAGTTTTACGAGCATGGCGAGCTTGGGGCATTTTTAAAGGATC
This sequence comes from Campylobacter concisus, assembly GCF_003049705.1. Taxonomy (NCBI): domain Bacteria; kingdom Pseudomonadati; phylum Campylobacterota; class Epsilonproteobacteria; order Campylobacterales; family Campylobacteraceae; genus Campylobacter; species Campylobacter concisus. The sequence goes on along the minus strand of NZ_PIRF01000004.1, from coordinate 43,197 downwards.
TGGATAAAATTTCAGCCCTTTCGCTAAGTGAGCTAAATAGCTTCATAAAAGCCCACGCAGAGATCAATCAGCTAAGTTTTTGCGTCTTAAAAAATGAAATTTGAAGCAAGCGACAGAGCAAAACTTCTAAAAATAGGCGTGCTTAGCCTGCTTGACCTTGCTCTCGTGCTACCAAAGGGCTTTGAGGATACGACGATCGCTAAGAGCCCAAGAGAGGGGCAGGTCTGCATAAATGTAAAGATCACCTCACTCGCCTCGCGCCCTGGTATGCTAACTGCACTTACCTTTTGCGAGCAGTGGCAAAGTAGCGTAAAGATCGTCATTTTTAACGCAAAGTCTTGGCACTACGGCGCTTTTAAGATGGGCAAAGAGATGGCGATATATGGGCTTTGCTCCTATGCCTTTGGCTCGTGGCAGATAATAAATCCAAAAATCACCACAAAAATAGGCCAGATTGTGCCTAAATTTAAGACCGAGCTAAAAGACGATGAGGTCAAAAAACTTGTTTTAAAATATATAAATTTACAAAATTTATTAGCCGAAGGCTTAAATGAGCGAGAGGCTAAATTTCTAGCTGAGCTGCAAAGACTAGACGAGCAAAGTGTGCAAATTTTATACCGCCTAAAAAATGATGGCGAGGGCGTGCAGATCTTAAAATTTGTAGAAATTTTTAACTACATAAAAAAGCTAAGTGCTAAAAAAACCTATTTTAAAAGCCCAAAAATCAAACTTTTTGACATAAGCTCTTGGCTTAAGAGCTTGCCATTTACGCCGACAAACGACCAGTTAAACGCGATAAATGATATCAGAGACGACCTTGGCGCTGTGCAGGCAAAAAGGCGCGTCATAATGGGCGACGTGGGAAGTGGCAAGACGCTAGTGATCCTAGCAGCCGCGCTTAGTGTATATCCTCAAAGTGCCATTTTGATGGCGCCAACAAGCATCTTAAGCGAGCAAATTTATAACGAAGCAAAGAGGTTGCTACCTGCTTTTATGAATGTGATGCTGGTGCGAAGCGGGGAGAAAAAGATAGACTTTAGCGGGGTAAATTTGATCGTTGGCACGCATGCGCTACTCTTTCACGAGCTGCCAAACTCGCCGCTTGTTATGGTCGATGAGCAGCACCGCTTTGGCTCAAACCAGCGCAAAAAGATAGAAGAGCTTGCCTCAAACGAGGACGAGCGAGCAAATTTCGTGCAGTTTTCAGCTACGCCAATACCAAGGACGCTAAGTTTAATCCAGTCTGAGATCGTAAATTTTAGCTTTTTAAAGCAGATGCCATTTAAGAAAAATATAACGAGCCAAATTTTAGGCGCTAGCGAGTTTGGCTTTTTGCTAGCTCACATCAAAAAGCAGCTTGCGAGCGGCTTTCAAGTAGCCATCATATATCCGCTAGTCGAGAGCAGCGAGAGCTCAAACTACCAAAGTCTAAGCGAGGCGCAGGGCTTTTGGCTAAAGAATTTCAAAAAAGTCTTTGTCACGCACGGCAAGGATAAAGAGAAAGAAGAAATTTTAAGGCGGTTTAGAGAAGAGGGCGAAATTTTGCTCTCAACCACTGTTGTTGAGGTTGGTATTTCGCTGCCAAGGCTAAATACTATCGTAATCGTGGGCGCTGAGCGGCTGGGGCTTGCCACGCTTCATCAGCTGCGAGGCAGAGTGGGGCGAAACGGCGGTTATGGATACTGCTTTTTATTTACCAAGCTAAAAGAGGCGCCAGCAAGACTAAAAGAATTTTGCGCGACAAACGACGGCTTTAAGGTGGCCGAGCTTGATCTGAAAAACCGCCAAAGTGGCGATATACTAAATGGCTTTTTCCAGCACGGAGCAACCTTTAACTTTTATGACTACGAGGATGATATCACGCAGGCTGCAAAGGCTAGAGTGGCGGAATTTAAAAGTAACGCTTAAATTTGATCTTGTGGGTTGTATTAAATTTAAGGCGGATAATTTTTTGGCTAAGAGGATTTAAATTTGCGTCAAATTTAAGATGAGGTCGCAAGCTTTTATGGCTAGCTTTAAATTTGATAGAAAAATGGCAACTGTTACGCGGTTGATTTGGTTTTGTTGCGACTGATCTTGTTTTTTTTAATATCGCTGTTAAAAAAAGGTTGCTAGCAAACTAGTCTAGGCTCTCTGTGGCAAAATGGCTCAGGGTTTTAAAAGGTCTTTGCTTTTGCGCTATATCTAAATTTGTCTTACCTAGCAAAATTTAACCTTTCACAGGCTCTTTTTAAAATTTATATGAAAATTTGATATGGCGAGATTTTTTGTCGCTCATTCCCAAACTCCTATATTCTCTTTTTTGAGTTTTGCTATCATATCCTCATTACCATCGTCCATATCTATCCAAACCCATTCTTTTACATTTTTAGTTATCCACTTTAGTTATCCACTCATTTTTAGCAGCATAGTGGCAAACAAATAGACCCAAATTTGCCAAATCATTCTCATCGCCTTTTGCGTGAAAAGTATTTTTGTCAATCCTAATTAGATTACATTGTTCGGCAAGTCTATCCAAATACTCGTAAATTACGTCTAGCTTATACTTTTTCTCTCTTAGAACCTTTTCTTCATCGATCACGATCTTTGTGCCTAGTAGTGGGTAAGCCATTGTTTTTCCTTTTAAATTTATTTTGCATTTTATCATTTATGATTAGTAAATTTAAGTAGAAATTTTTAGATAAAACGAGTGATCTGCCCTTAAAAATTAAGAGCAGATAAATTTATAGTGGATAAGTGAGGCAGCAGTTTCTTTTTACTTCGTCGATGTAGCTCACGTTTAAATTTAGTCCGTAAAGCTGGCTTAAATTCTCACTTCTAATGATCTCATCAACCGTGCCAAATCCAACCTCGCCATCACCCTTTACAAGAGCGACATATCCGCCAAGAAGCACGGCAAAGTCAGGGTTGTGAGTGGTTAGCACGACCGAGTAGCCAAGCTCTTTTAGCCATTTGACGGTACGTAGGAATTTATACTGGTTGCCAAAGTCAAGCGCGCTCGTTGGCTCGTCAAATATAATCATCTTTGGCTGCGCAGCCATCGCACGTGCGATCATACACATTTGCTTTTGACCACCGCTCATCTGCGTAATAAAACGCTCTTCAAGATACTCGATCTCAAGCTTTTTAGTATAAATTTTAGCGATCTCTTCGTCCTCTTTGCTAGGTCTTGCAAAGATGCCAAGGTGTGCTGCACGACCCATTGTTATAAACTCAAGCCCGGTGTAGTCGTACTCTGTGATCTCGCTTTGAGCGACGTAGGCCATTATTTTTGCTCGGTCTTTATTACTTAGGCTATCTACGTTTTTGCCATCAAGGAAAATCTCTCCAGAAACTGGCTTTAGCGAGCCACTTATTAAGCCTAAAGTTGTTGATTTGCCAGCTCCGTTTCGACCAAGAATGGTTAAAATTTCCCCAGCGCCTATCTTTAAATTTACATTTTCTAGTTTGCCAGCCCCATTTGGGTAGCTAAAGTTTAAATTTCTAACTTCAAGCATCACGCAACCTTTTTATTTCGCCACAAGACCCAGACGAAAAATACCGTGCCGATAAAGCCAGTAAGTACGCCAAGAGGCACTTCGCTCACGCTTATGCTGCGTGCTAGAGTATCGACAAATAGCAAAAATATCGCACCCATAAATATGCTTGCTGGCATGCTTTTTATGTTATTTGCACCAACTAGCATACGAGCCAGATGTGGCATGAGAAGTCCCACCCAAGCGACTATACCGCTTATGCAGACGCTACACGCTGTAAGGAGCGTAGCGCATATGATAACGATAGCGCGTTCAAAAGCTACATTTACGCCAAGTCTAGCCGCACTCTCGTCGCCAAACGAGAGTAAATTTATGCGCCAGCTCATGGCTATTAGCAAAATGGCGCAGATGATCATCACTGGGGCTATAAATTTTAAATTCTCGCTATCAAGCTTTGCAAGGCTTCCAAGCTGCCAGTAGACTATGTCAGGTAGCTTTGTTTCAGGATCAGCGACATATTTTAAAAAGCCGATTATTGAACCCATTAGGCCGCTTACGATGATACCAGAAAGAACTAGCATAAGTGTGCTCGTGCGCCCCATCATCTTTGGTATGGCTAGCGTGATAGCAACGGCTGCTAGGCCAAAGCCAAATGCAAAAATTTGTATCCAAATTAGCGACAGATCAAAGATAATGGCAGTTGCAGCTCCCACGCAAGCACCAGCCGAGACGCCAAGAAGATCAGGGCTTACTAGCTGGTTCTTAAAGACGCCTTGATAGGCAGCACCGCTCACGCTAAGAGCGGCACCGACTAAGATAGCTGCGATGATGCGAGGTATGCGCAAATTTTCTATCACATTTGTGATGTTGCTAGCTGCGCCATCGCCAAAGCCAAAGCCGTGAACAAGCACGCTAAAGACATCGCTAAATGGTATGTAAAATCTACCAACGCCAAGTGCGACAAAGGCGCAAACAATGGTGAGCAGGGCTAAAAATATAGCAACTAATGAAAAATTTGCGTTTTTCATATATTATTTGCTGCTGCCGTCAGGGTTTAGACCTTTTAGCATGTAGCCATACTCTGTATCGCTAAGATCGTGGTTTAGGAACTCTTTGTAAAACTCTTTTGTTTTTGCTTTCATGTCTAGGTCTTTGAAAAGATCAGGCTGGATAGTTTTTGCTGCCCATAAAATTTGAAGCACGCTCTCAGCGCCATATCTATCCCAAGCAAATACCCCTTTTGGGTTGCCATAAATTTTGCCATTTTTCACAGCATTTGAGCCAGAAAATGCAGGGTGCTCTTTAACATTTTTGATCAAAGCATCTGTGTCATTGCCGCCAACGATGATGATATCAGGGTTTGCATTGATAATCTCTTCAGCTGTAAGCTCGATCATAGAGCCATCTTTTGCCACTGCGTTTTTGCCACCAGCTAAATTTATCCAAGTGTTTTGGATAGTGTTTGTTCCGTCAACCTTTAATAAATTTGCTCCGCCAAGAAGGTGAAGTACTTTTGGGCGCTTATCAGCTGGGATATTTTTTGTTTTGGCTTCAACAAATTTTGAGTTCTCATGGATCTTGTTTGAAAGCTTTTCGGCCAAAGCTCTAGCCTTGTCAGTGCCGATAACTTCAGCTGTTGCGTAGATACTCTTCTCCATATCTGGATAGTCTCTATATATCATATTTACCGCGCTAAAGCCGTTTTTGCTAAGCTCGTCTTGATAGTTTTTGCTTGAGACTATGACAACATCAGGTGCTAGCTTAACTAGCTCTTCTACTTGAATATCTTTGCCATTTAGCGCAGCTGGTAGGTCTTTTACCTTTGGATAGACAAGGGCAAACCACTTGTTCTTCTTGATAAGATCTGTTGTTGTGACCACTTTATCCATACCACCAAGTGCTAGGATGATCTCGTTGTTTGCGTGCCAAAGTGCAGCGATCTTCTCAACTTTTTCTGGGACGCTTACTTTTACGCCTTGCATATCGGTTATGCTTCTTGCAGACTCAGCTGCGTTTAGGCTAAGAGCCATAAATAGTGAAGCAACAAGGCTAAATTTGGTTACTTTATGCATAAAATTTGTTTGCATATTTTTTCCTTTATTTTTGAAGTATAAACATGTATGTTAATAATATTTATATTAATTCTATGTAAATTTTGCATATACATTATGAAGAATTTGCATATATTGTAAATTCTTATAAAACTAATGGGATAAATTCTCTCCTTTTATTGACATATGTCATTATTTGATTTTTTAAAATGAGCTAAACTTCACCTCAAAATTTTTAAAAAAAGGAGAATCAATGCGTGAATACAAAAAGTATTGGCTAGCACTTGTTGCAGTACTAGTAATTTGCTTTAGTATTTTAGGCTACTATGGCGTTGAGGTTTATAGAAGCTCGCCACCAGTTGTAAATTTTACAGATGAGAATGGCAATGTCGTTATCGACAAAGAGAGTATCTATAAAGGTCAAGAGGCCTGGCAAAGCATAGGAGGTATGCAAGTTGGCTCTGTTTGGGGACACGGCGCATATCAAGCACCTGATTGGAGTGCGGACTGGCTTCATAAAGAGTTAGTTATATTTTTAGAGTTAAAAGCAGATAAAATTTATCACTCAAAATATGCTGACTTAAATGATGAGCAAAAGGCAAATCTAAAAGTTCTACTTAAAAAAGAGTACCGAGAAAATGGCGTAAAAGACGATAAAATCGTACTTAGCAGCGATAGATTAAAGGCTATGAAACAAGTAAGCCAAGAGTATTCATCACTTTTTGGAAATGACCCTAAGTTTAAATCTTTAAGAGAAGCTTATGCGATGAAAGAAAATACTCTTCCAAGTGCTTCTGATAGAGATGATCTTAATAACTTTTTCTTCTGGTCAGCCTGGGCAACCGCAGCAAACAGACCTAATAGCGATGCTACATACACAAACAACTGGCCACACGAGCCACTAATCGATAATGTACCAACAAGCGAAAATATCTTTTGGTCAATCGCAAGCGTTGTAATACTTATTGCTGGTATTGGATTTCTTGTTTGGTTTAGCTCTTTTTATGGTAAAAAAGATGATGAAAAGTTGGAAGCTATTAGCGAGGATCCGCTTAGTAAATTAAGCCTAACTCCATCTCAAAAAGCTCTTAAAAAATATCTTTTTGTGACTTTGGCTCTTTTTGCATTCCAAATTTTAATAGGCGGCTTTACAGCTCACTATACAGTAGAAGGACAAGAATTTTACGGTATAAATTTATCAGCTTATATTCCTTATTCACTTGCTAGAACATGGCACATTCAGGCTAGTATTTTCTGGATTGCGACAGGATTTTTAGCAGGCGGTCTTTTCCTAGCACCTATTATAAATGGCGGTAAAGATCCAAAATTCCAAAAGCTTGGCGTAGATTTATTATTTTACGCACTACTAATCCTTGTAGTTGGCAGTTTTGCTGGCGAGTATTTGGCGATCGCAAATATCATGCCTATAAATTTAAGCTTCTGGTTTGGACACCAAGGATATGAATATATCGAGCTTGGACGTGTTTGGCAAATTATTTTATTTGTTGGTCTTGTCATTTGGATGCTACTTTTACTTCGCGGATTTATCGGCGGATTTAAGAACAAAGGTGACAAAAATTTACTTGCTATCTTCGCAGCTTCAGCCGTTGCAGTTGGATTATTTTACGGAGCAGGATTATTTTACGGCCAAAGAAGTCCACTTCCAGTGATGGAATACTGGCGCTGGTGGGTTGTACACCTTTGGGTTGAAGGCTTTTTTGAGGTATTTGCTACCGCTTCACTTGCTTTTGTATTTGTTAGTCTTGGTCTTGTTTCAAAGAGATTTGCTACGTTTTCAACACTTGCGAGCGCATCACTTTTTTTAGTGGGCGGAATTCCAGGAACTTTCCACCACTTATATTTTGCAGGCACTACAACACCTATAATGGCAGTTGGCGCTAGTTTCTCAGCACTTGAGGTAGTTCCTCTTGTATTGCTTGGCGCTGAAGCTTATGAGCATTACAGACTTCAGTTTGCTCAAACTTGGGCTAAGACATTAAAATGGCCACTTTACTGCTTTATCGCAGTTGCTTTCTGGAATATGCTAGGTGCTGGTGTATTTGGATTTTTAATCAATCCTCCGATCTCACTATTTTATATCCAAGGCCTAAATACGACTCCAGTTCACGGACATGCTGCGCTATTTGGTGTTTATGGATTTTTAGCACTTGGATTTGTTTGGCTAGTAGCTACTTATCTATTCAAAGGTCAAGAATTTGATGAAAAACTTATGAAAGTAGGTTTTTGGGGCTTAAATATAGGCCTTATGCTAATGATCGTGCTTTCGTTGCTTCCAATAGGAATTTATCAAGCATTTGCAAGCCTAGAGCAAGGCATGTGGTATGCAAGAAGCGCTGAGCTTCTACAACAATCACACTTGCAAAATTTAAGATGGGTAAGAATGATTGGTGATACGATTTTAATAATCGGTGGAATCAGCTTCCTTGCACAACTTCTAAAATTTATGCTTAATAAAAAAGCTTAAAACTAAAGGGGTATTTTGCCCCTTTATTTAAGCTATCTTTTCATAAAATAGCGTAAATTTAAAGGAAAGAAATGATTACATTTTTTAGAAGAATTTGCGTTACTTTTATTGTCCTCTTGCACCTTTTGTTGGTACTTGTGGTTAATTATTCGTTTCCGCATTATGATAGCGTTTTTATAACTGGTGGCGATGTAAAACGTATGGATAAGGATGGCATAATTGACGCCAAAAACCCAGCTGATGGCCCTACTAGAGATGTCTATTTCATCTACACTAAAAATCCTCAAAACCCAGATAAAGTTATGGCCTATAGAAATGAAGATACTGCATGGGGATTCCCATTTTATTTTAAATTTAACTCAGCTGATGTGCAAGCTAAGGCCCAAGGCTTCACAAATAGCGATAGAAACGTAACTGTAAAATATTATGGATATAGAATTTCTATGCTTCAAGAGTTTAGAAATGTCATCTCGCTAAAAGAAAGCGGCACTGATACTAGTTGGCCGGTAGCTAGCTATGTATTTTACTTTATCTTGTTTATCTCGCTAATCATTTGGATAAGAAAGATAAATAAGGCCTTTAGACCAAAGACTAGTGAAAATTTAGAGAAATAGATAGCATTTGTTTTAGCTATTTGATATTTTAAAAATCAAAAAGAGAGCCTTGTCTCTCTTTTATCTTTAAAAATTTCTGACGCTATCAGGCATTTTTAGCTCGTTTGCTTTGTTGTGTTATTGCCGTATTCTTCTACTCTTTCCCAGTCCATAAAAAAATCCATATCTTGATGCTTGCAATTATTTTTTAAAAAATACTTACTTTTTTACAGCACTTACTTCTTTGCCGTGCTCTCCACCAGCTGTAACTTAGTTTATGTCGTTTTAATTTAGTTCGCCAAGATCTTCTTAAAATGGCTTACAGGGAATCCTTCTTATATCTAGATCTATCTTATGTAGGGATATCTATTCTATAAAATTTTAGGCACTTTTTGATTTTAAAGCACTCTTTCATTATGTTTGGACGTTGAGTTAAAAACCAAAATTGATAATTTGATAAGGTTTTTATAACTCTGATAATCTAATCAACAAAGCTAAATAAAAATTACTCATAAAATTTATAAAAATATAGTTGGCTTTTAAGGCTTAAAGGTTTGCTTAAATACTTGGGTAAAATTTTAAATTTAAAGTTATCTTGATAGAGCTTAACACCTTTTTGAAAATTTAAAGTCATTTGCTGGCACAGTAGTTTTTGCAACAGGTTTTTTAGATTTTAGAAAGAAATTTTATAGTGAATTAGTATAAATTTTAGGGGCGAGCTGCCCCTATTTTTAGTAAAGACCGAAAGTTCCGTCTGTTCTTTTGTAGATCACACGCATTTTTGCGTCAACATCGTTAAATACGTAAAATTGTTTATCGCTTGATTTTAGTTTTTCAAGTGCTTCTTCAACTTCAAGTGGTTTATAAATTTCAAGCTCCATAGGCACGATCTCTTCAACGCCTTCGATCTTTTCTTCGCCTATTCTTGAGCGAAATTCTTTATCATCAGCCTTGCCCTTAACAGTAAATTTCTTATCATGCTCTCTTCTTAAAACTTTTGAAGCTTTTTCGACAGCAAGATCGATCGCAGCATAAAGATCTTTATCTTTTTGGCGAACGACTATCGTATCTTTATGTGCCATATTTAGAGAAAATTCTGCGTTAAAACCTTTCTTGCCTTGTTTTTCATCGGCTGCTACAACACATCTTGCAGAGATGATGTCAAGATTGTATTTGCCAAGTGTATCAAAAGCGTCTTGGATATAGTTTTTGATCGGCTCTGTTAGCTCAAATTGTTTTCCTACAATGCTTATATTCATTGCAATCTCCTTTATAGAAAGTAATGAGATTATAACACGCTAAAACTAAAAACAAATTAAACTAAAATCTTTATAAAATTTTAAAGTTTCTGAAGAGTTCGTTTGTGAAAATTTATAGGATTTGGCGTTTTTTTATCTTTTGATGTTACAAAAACATCAAAGATCATGTTGCCAGTACTTGCGACTCCGTTTGTTCCTGGCATGATGGTCGGTGGAGTGCATATGCCGATATCGCCAAAGTAAGTTATTTTTACTTTAAAGTCGAACATATCGTTAAATTCTCCATCTACTTTATCTAAGCATTTGTTTGAGAAATCAGTTCTAAAAATTTCAAACATCGCATACTCTGCTGCTGCTTGAGCAACGAGTTGTGCTTGCTCTCTTAGATAAATTTCACTGCTTTGTCTAGCTGATGTGCTAGCTATCGAAAGAGCAAGAGTGCTGATAGAAGCTGCTACAACTAGAAAAAATATCGCCGCTATTAATGTAAATCCTTTTCTCATCAATAAACCGCCTTTGACTTGCAAATAGTTATTTCTGATTTTTCTGCTTTAAGGCAGAGCTTTAGCGCGATGACACCATTTTTTTCCGTAAAGACAAATCTTGTTACGTGTTTAGCTAGTGTTGCACTTTCGGCTTTGATATCCTTTGTGGATGTTGAGCTAAATTTTTTAAAGCTTTCATTTAGCCATGGCCTATAATTGTAGTAAATTTTAAGGTCAAAAGAGCCGTTTTGTACATCCTCGACACTTTGCTCAGCTGGCGCTATGGCAATAGCTGTATAAGCTAGTTTATACTGTTCTGAAATTTTTTTATTTTTAAAATCACTTGAAATTTTAAGTGTGTCGATTGACTGTATGCCTACTTTTGCGATATCTAAGTGCCTTTGATCTAAATTTTCTTGATAGCCAAAGCTGCTACCAACTCTATAAAGTATGCTAGAAAATATCGCCACTAAACCACCATTTTCATTATCGGCGTTTATGCACCTAGAGCCGCTATTTACATCTTCTTCATCGCTGTCATTTTCGCAGGTCAAGTCCATTACGCCGTTTCTAAAAGCGTCATTAAATTTGCTTCCAGGGCTTTTTAATCCATTTGCAACAGAACTATTTGCAAGATCTATATATCCGCTATATATGCCTTCTTCAAAGATGGGATCTCCGTTAGTATCATCTCCTTTATATTCGTTTATGCCATTAAATAGCTCATAAGCAGCTGGGATAAATTCTAAAATTTCAAAGTCACTACTTAAATTTACGCCACTATCATTTAGGGCTAGATAATCTCCATTTTTTTTCCTAGCGATAACGCTTTGTTTGATTCTGTGGCTAAGTAGCATTGAAATTTGCTCTAGAGCGATTTCGCTTTGTGTTTCTAGTTCGTTTATTACTTTGCTTTGAAAATAGTTTTGATATAAATTCATAAGCGTGTTAAAGCTCATAAGTGAGATAACACCAAGCACGGTGATGACTATTATTAGCTCAATTAATGTAAAAGCTTTTTTTCTTTTTTTCATTTCCATTCTTTTACACTTAGAGTACTGCTTTCACCTATATTAAAGGCATATCCATAAAGTACGCTTTTACTCTCTTTTGTAGTTTTCATAGTCGTATCTAGCTTTATTTGTAAAACGTCACTATCGTTTAAAGGAGTGCTAACTACAAATTTATCAGCTCCATTTGTTATGGTTGGAGTCGTCTCTGTATCTATGATAAAGTCGCGTTTAGTAGAGCTAGCAGTTGGTGAGATGGATTTTTGGGTATTGAAATTTTTGATAGATTTTACTTTAAAATTTACGCTTTTGATTGATTCTGGAAGCTTTGAATCACTAGGCCTTGTGGCACATGCAGATGAATTTTGTACCGGATACGCAAGTATCCTATGCCCTTCACCTTTTACTCCACTTTTTTCATAAAAATCTGGATTTGCCCCTTGGTCGCAGATAATAAGGGGAAAAATTATAGCCTCTTGAGTCGTTATAGATGATGGCATAGTATTTTTACCGGCTATTAAGACTTGATCGCTAAATGGTGCTTTTAATATTAATGACATATAAGTTTTAGCATTCATTAGTCCTTCTTGCATTAAGGATTGCTCGCTTAAATTTGAAGTAGTTCTTACCGCTAGTGGCAAGCTTGCACTTACTATGGCTACTACAAGCACTGACAAGATAAGCTCTATCAATGAAAAGCCGCCCCTTTTTACCACTCTATTCTCCTGTTTGTCTTATCGCTTATATCTAGGTTATTATCACTATTTGATTTTACTCCTATAAAACCTCCAACTGCACTGCTTGTCTTATCCTCTATATTATTGCTCTTTAGGACTTTACCAGCCCATTCGCCATTTGGTACTAGAAAATTTAGATTGAAATTATTTGTTTCAGTTTTTTCATCAAATTCACTATAAAGAAGCCAGCTAGGTGCTCTCATTTTAGCCACATCAGTAACTGCCGAAGGGTTTCTTATAAAAATTATCTGCTCACCATTACTTATGCTGCTTACATCATTTCTTAAAACAGTGCCGCTGTAAGTATTTGTAAAGCTAAAGTCATGATAGTTAAGTACTCCTGCGCTATGTTTTGGATTGGTGGCCCAAAATGGTGCAGCTGGAAAGTCTTGCCATAATTTACCATCATTTTTCATGTATGCATTTTTATCGCACCCATCGCAGTAGGCACCATAATAAATTTTGGCGTAAAAGCCGCTATAAAGCCCTTCATAAAATGGTGCATAAACCCTACCAAAGTAAAATTTTGCCATTGTTTCTGTTGCTGGTTTTTCATATTTTTTTACTGTATTGGTGCTATCTGACATGCCACTAAAGCTAAAATCATTACTTGAAATAGTAAAAGGATTTTTAGCATGATTTACTTTTCTTTCAAAATTAAAATATACTTCACCTTTGCCTACGCCATTTACAAAAGTATTTTTTTCTACATAAAATGTTGATTTTGTAGCACTTGGATCTATTGCTTTTCTAGTATTTGAGCCAGGAATTTCAAAAAATAAAATTTCTTCATTTGCTTTTGCTAATGTACCGGCATTGCCATCGTTGTCTGTAAAATTTAAAGGAACTCTGTCTAGCTTTATGTCAAAGTTCATATTCTTTGCATAGCAATCTTCATTATAAAGTTTTGCAGGATCATCGTTAAACAACCTAGCAGTTACTTCAAAGTCAAGCTTTGCTTTTTGTATGCCTTCATTATCAAGGTATGTTATATCGCTATCTTTTGTTATCTTTAACTTGCTTATTTGTATATCTTTTGGCCTAAACAAATAATCTCTATTACCTTCTAGCTTTATACTACATCCGATCCTTCCTTCTTGAGCAGTATCTTGTGATGGATCGTTGCTAATTGAGTTTTTTACACAATCATCAGCTCTTGATGGTGTATGCTGATCAGTTATTGTATAGTCTTTGTCTAATACATAAAAATATGTATCACCTATATCTGAGTAAGAAAAGCCAACAGGTCCACTTGATGTGTGACGGAAAATTTTACCCAATGCTTTATTTGGATCGTTAAAATCTACGCTTAGTTTGTTCTCGCTCTCTATAATGCTAGGATCGCAAGTCGCACTATATGCTGGTACAAGTTTTATCTCTCCATTTGAGCCACTTATGTTATTTATATAACCATTTGCTAAGCCACTATCAAGAGGTTTCATAGCCGCAAGAGCAATGTTATTATAAACTTTGCCGCCTATTAAAACATTGTTATTATTGATCGTATTCTTATCAGTATCCCATAGTCTAAAGTGACTTGGTCTTATAGCAAAATCATCTAATTTTTCGCATTCAACCTTTGTAGTATTTGTCACTGGATCAAGATGAGAAATTCTAAATTTTACGCTTTTATAGGCTCTGTCAATACTAATGCCTGACAACAAAATATCAGTTACACCATTAAATGTTATATCTTGTTCATATAAATTTGTTGGAGCACTGCAAGACTCGACCAACTCTACTTTTACATCTACTGGGGCATCTGGTACTTTTTTGTTGCCATCTGTATCATAGTTCGTGATATAGACATTAAATGGCGTAGAAACGATTTTAGTTAGAAGTCTATTTTTAAATTTAGCTTTAAAAGTTGCCGAGCCATCGTCTTGTCTATTGCTTGCGACGAAATTATTTGGACTGGCACTAACACCTAAAGTAATGTTGTAGTTTTGATTGCTACATCTTCTTATGTATGTGTCATAGGGCTGTAAATTTATATCAGCATTTGCAACCGTGGCTTTGTAACTATTTGGCTCAAATTTAGACTTAAGGGTCGTTTCATATATGGCATAAGCGTAGTTGCCTTGATGAATTAGCATTTCTCCACCCTTATTTGCAGCCGCACCTTGTCCCAGATAAAAAGTTAAGTCATTTCCGCTTAATTGCTGTAATCCTGTGTTGTCGTTATAGTGTACCTGTCCTGACATAGTAAGCAGATCACTAGGCCCTTGCGATGCTTTATCTGCGTATATGTAAGTTGAGTTTGGATTATAAATTTGACTTGGATCTATTGTAGCTTTTAGAGCAAAGTCTTGGGCAGCTTCATTAGTATTATTTGTAACTTCAACGAAAGTTTTTAAAATAGTATTTGCTGGTACTACCGTTGGTGTATTTTCTTGCACCTTTGTAAAAGTACTATCGCTAGGTTTTTTTGCGTAAATATATTCCATATAGCAAACATCTGGTTTATATATACGAGAAGAAAAGCCAACTAGTGCTAAATTTATGCGGTCAGCACTTACGACATTAGCACCGCCTGAATTTTTAATCGTTGTAACTGTAAATTTTATATCTGCTTCTTTTTGGGAATGTGACATTTTGTCTGATATATCAAATATATCTAAATCTGCTTGAGAGTGAAATTTTTTGCCTGGATTTATAGGTTGTCCAAATTTTGTCATGGTTGAGTTAAATTGATCACCTTTTGCATTGTATTTGCTGGTTATACTCAGATAGCTACCTTCGTTTTCTATTTCAATATTCTCACCTTTTGTTTCTGGCTTTCCGCCAAAAGAAAACATTGTAAGCGTAGCATTTATATCGCCTGCTTTTGGTGTATAGATATTTTCAAATTTTACATCTACGGTTGAGCTCTTTACAGTACCAAATGGATCGCTTGACTTCATCCAGTCTGCTGCAAGCCTTTCTAGTCCATCAAATATACTAACAAGCTTTGGCTCTATATTGTTTGCTGCGGCAGTTTTATCATCAAAGTCATAAATGATGACCAAGCTCCAAGCTGCAAATTGTGGTGCAATGGATTGTATCCAGTAGCCATTTTGTCCTTGGACTGGCGAAAACAGTAGTGTGCCGTATGTTTTTTTTAGTTTTCTATTAGTAGAGTTGTTTACCTTATATATGCCATCATTTGGGTCTATAAATTCATCACTAAAGGGAATCGTAGTTGATCTGATATTGCCAGCATAAAATGTCCTATCTGACTCACTAGTGCCAAGAGAATCTCTAACTATATCTGTTACATCAGCGCTTGCTACATATTGGTAGTTTATTCCAGCTTTTACATAGTAGCTATTGGACTCGTTTTGATTATATGATTCAAGAGTCATTGATTTTGGTTTATACTCACTAAATGAGCCAAACCAAAAAACATCTTTTGGATCAGCATCTATTGTGATTACATTTTTTCCAGGAGCTTTAAAATCAATCCTGCTATATCCTTTTATGTAATTTAAGGCACTTACATATAAATTTGACCCAAGATTTTTTATTGCCCAGTTTTGATAAAGAGAGCCACCCCAATAAAGCCTGGCATAGACTACGTTTTTACCTTTTAAATTATTTTGTATAAAGGTATTTTTCTCACTAAAATCAAATGTGGAAGAGGATGAATTTTTACAATAAGGATGCTTGCTAGGATTATAAATATATGTTGTTTGACAAAGTGTGTAATTACTAGACGTAAAACTACCAGTATCTAAAAATATTCTATCGGCTGTAGATGATGTTCTTGTTACGTTAGATGGATCTGGAACAAAATTATATCCAGCGTATTGTGGAATCATAATAGTAGCACCAATGGTAGCTATATCTCCATTTACTCTGGTATTTAGATTTCCATTTATTGATCTTTGTCTTAAGCCTTTAGAGTGATCATCCCACATACCTATTAATGATCGTTGATTCCATGGAGAAAATTGCTCAACATAAATATGATAGTGGTCTTGTGCTAAGCCTGAAGAAAAGCTATTGGTATCTATCGTCCAAGTTCTATCAGATTTTCTTATGCAATGTGGGATATTTTTAGAAGAGTTGTCTTGGTACTCTTCAGCGTCTATAAAGCAAGAATAATTTGCTCCACTACAACCAATAGATGCTGCTTCTGCTGTTGTACAAGCTCTGGGTGCACAAAAACCAAATGTGACAATAAAACAGAGTAAGTATGCTATCTTCACAACAAATCCTCTAAATAACAATAAAAAATCTCTCCTTAGATTTTCTAAAAGCTTTTAGCTACTATTTTTGTATAAAATTTTCTATCATTTCAGCTTGCCCGTACTGAGGATATTTGGCAATGTCTAAAACGACTTGAGATAAGGTCATATTATCCATATTGCAAACGATAGGAGCTATAAAATTTACAGTTGATTTTTCAAGCGGGAGTGCAACAACGATAATGTTATAAATTCTAAGTTGAGAGCTTTCTTTAATCTCCATAAGATCTTCATAATAGCTTGGGATATCGAATTCGTAGCTTCTTAATGCAAAAGGATTTATCATTGTAAAAGATGTCTCATCATCTTTGCTTGCTAGCTTAACAAAAAATTTATCAAGTTCAATTAACTCCATCGTCTTGATATGCTCAAAGCCTAAAATAGGGCTTTTAACACTAAAAATCATACTAACTCCTATTTTGTAAAGTTGCCGTATTTTATCATAGTTTTAAAAAATTTATACAAAAATAATAGCAAAAAATGTAGAATACGAGGATTTAAACTTTTTAAGGAAAAGCATGAAAAGATTTTCTAAATTTCTAGCAGTTATAGCTCTTTTGGGGCTTTTTAGTGGTTGTGCTGAAAAATATACCGAGCTTTACAATCTAACCCCCGATGAGTGGTATGCTCAGGTTATCGCTGATATAAAAGACGGTGATCTTGAAGCGGCCGATAAACACTATGTTTCAATGGCAAGTGAACACGTAGCAAGCCCACTTTTGGAGCAAATTTTACTTATCCTTGCCCAAGCTCACGCAAATGATGAAGAGTATCTAATGGCAAATCACTATCTTGACGAGTACATCAAAAGATATGGTGACAACGGCCCAAAAACAGAGTTTGCTCAGTATCTAAAGATAAAAGCAAATTTTGACTCATTTACTCAGCCAAACCGCAACCAAAAGCTTATGGAAGATAGCGTAACAGAGATCGAGAAATTTCTTTATATGTATCCAAATACTGAATATAAGCCACTTATTGAGACTATGCTTATTAAATTCAAACTTGCGCTTTACTTCCTAGATATGCAAATAGCTGATCTTTACAATAGGACTGGTCGTGATGTTTCGGCCAAAATTTACGAGCAAAAACTTGAAGAGTCACCGTTTAGAAATTCTGACCTTATCAAGCCTGATGTAGCATGGTATAGAAAACTGTTTGAATAGGAGAAATTTTGCAAATAAACGAAAATAAAGGCTTCCCAACTGAAATTCCTATTATCGTTGAGGACGAGCTATTTTTATATCCATTTATGATAACTCCGCTTTTTTTAAGCGATGATGAAAATTTAAAAGCACTTGAACTTGCCATACAAGAAGAGACTCCGATCCTTGTGGTGCCTACAAAGCCTCAGCAAGACGGCGCTAGAGACTTTGACGGCATATATGACGCAGGCGTAATCGGCACGATAATGCGCCGTGTGCCATTACCTGACGGACGCGTGAAGGTACTATTTCAGGGCATCGACAAAGGTAAAATTTTAAAACAATCAGGCATAAATCCGCTCCGCGGTATCGTTGATATGCTCCACGTAAAGCGCCCATCGCAGGTCAAAACTGATGCTCTTATCGTGGTTTTAAGAGAAAAAGTAAGAGAGCTTTCGCAGTTTAGCCACTTTTTCCCGCCTGATCTTTTAAAAACGATCGAAGAGAGCGCTGAAGCGATCAGAGTTTGTGACCTAGTTTCAAGCGCACTTCGCTTAAAAAAACAGATCGCTTATAGCTTTTTTGTTGAGGAAAATTTAGAGCAGCGCTTGCTAAAACTAATCGACTATGTTATCGAAGAGATCGAGGCAAATAAGCTTCAAAAAGAGATAAAAAATAAAGTCCATTCAAAGATCGACAAAACAAATAAAGAGTACTTTTTAAAAGAGCAGCTAAAGCAAATTCAAGCTGAGCTTGGAGCGGATACGAGCCGTGAAGAGGAGCTTGAAGAGTACCGCAAAAAGCTTGATGCGAAGAAGAAATTTATGGCCGAGGACGCCTACAAAGAGATCAAAAAGCAAATAGATAAGCTTTCGCGTATGCACCCAGACTCAGCTGACGCAAATACTTTGCAAAGCTATCTTGACTGGGTTTTAGAAATTCCATTTGAAAATGTAGCCAAGAAAAAGTCCTCTATCACTGAGGTGAGCAAACATTTAAATGCCGATCACTACAGCCTTGAAAAGCCAAAAGAGCGCATCGAGGAGTATTTTGCTTTGCGTGAGCTTTTGGAACTTAGAGGCGTTGGCGAAAAGGTAAACAATGGTGCTATTTTGTGCTTTGCAGGCCCTCCAGGCGTGGGTAAAACAAGCCTTGCAAACTCGATCGCAAAGGCGCTAAAGCGTGAGCTAGTTAGGATCGCTCTTGGTGGACTTGAAGACGTAAACGAACTAAGAGGCCACCGCCGCACCTATATAGGCGCTATGCCAGGGCGTATCGTGCAAGGACTCATAGAAGCTAAGCAGATGAATCCAGTAGTTGTTTTAGATGAGATTGATAAGGTTGGCAGAAGCTACAGAGGCGATCCGACTGCTGTTTTACTTGAAATTTTAGACCCAGAGCAAAATAATAAATTTAGAGATTATTACTTAAATTTCAACATCGATCTTAGCAAGATCATCTTCATCGCTACAGCAAATGACGTGAGCATGATACCAGCCGCACTTCGAGATAGGATGGAGTTTATCGAGCTTAGCTCATACACCCCACAAGAGAAATTTGAGATCGCTAAGAAATATCTCTTGCCTCAGGAGCTTAAAAAACACGGACTAAAACCAAGTGATGTGAGCATCAGCAAAGAGGCACTTGAGCTAATAATCAGCGACTATACAAGAGAGAGTGGTGTGAGAAATTTACGCCGTAGGATCGCTGATATATTAAGAAAAGTCGCTAAAAATATCCTTACCAAGAAAAGTGAGGGCAAGATCAGTGTCACAGCTAAAAATTTGAAAGAATTTTTAGAGAAAAAGGTTTATGAGATCGAGCCAGCGGATAAAAAAGATCAGATAGGTCTAGTAAATGGCCTCGCGTGGACTAGTGTCGGTGGTGACGTGCTAAGGATCGAGGCTATAAGGATTCAGGGTAAAGGCAGCATGCAGATCACAGGACAGCTAGGCGATGTGATGAAAGAGAGCGCTCAAATAGCATTTAGCGTGGTAAAAGTGCTGATCGATAACAAAAAACTAAAAGTACCAATGGCTATTGTGCCAAAACTAGATGACGACAAGCGCAAGCTCGAAGCTAGCGATGTTTATAGACACTATGATCTTCACTTGCACGTACCAGAGGGTGCTGTACCAAAAGACGGCCCAAGTGCTGGCATCACGATGGCAACTGCGATCGCATCTATACTAACCGACACAAAGGTAAGACACGACATAGCAATGACTGGTGAGATCACGCTAACTGGTAGAGTGCTACCGATCGGTGGTCTAAAAGAGAAGCTCATCGCTGCCCACAAAGCCGGCATCAAAACAGCTCTGATACCTCGTAAAAACTATGACCGTGACCTTATCGACATCCCAGCTGAAGTAAAGGGTGATATGAAGATCATTGCCGTAGATACGATAGATGATGTTTTAAAAAACGCTCTTGTAATTAAAAAATAATCAAAATCCTAGCCCCATTTAGCCTTACTTAGGGCTAGGAAATTTTTATAAATATACTACGAAGTAAAAATTTTAGGCTAGCTTGTTTACTCTTGAATAAAAAATAAATTTTAAAACTTTTTTATTCGCTTTGGCGGACTACTAAAATTTGTAAGATATTTTTATAAAATCTAGGTCTTGCAAAGCTCGCTGCTAAATTTAGAGCCGTGATATGCTCGTTCATAAATTTTAAAATTTGATGGATTTTTTTCTGTAAATTTTAGCTATTTATGCTTTGCTTCATGCTCTAAAAGCCAAATTTTAGTTGGTAGACCATCTCCGCCAGAGTAGCCACCAAGTCCGCTACTAGCTAGCACTCTGTGACAAGGTACAATAATAGGCACTGGATTTTTAGCATTGGCTGATCCTGCTGCTCGGTAGGCATTTTTGTGACCTACGGCAAATGCTAGGGCCGCGTATGTGGTCGTTTCTCCGTATGGTACTTTTTGTAAGGCCTCGTAAATTTTTGCTCTAAAATTAGTTGTTTTTATATCAAGTTTTGTGTTGAAGGTTTTAAGTTTGCCTTCAAAATATGCTTTTAGCTCATCAAGGCAAAGCCTTAAATTTTCATCTTTTACTGCCACGTTCTCATATTTATTTACAAAATTTATCTCGCAAATTCCATTTTTGCTGGCAACGATCTCTAAAATTCCAATGGGAGATTTTAGGTAAGCTTTTGACACATTTGCTCCTTGAAATTTGAAATTTTGGGCAAATTTTACTTTAGTTTGTTTTGCTTTTTGATAAAATGCAAGCAAAATAGCGATTTTAGACTAAAAATAACGAGCAAAAACCACAAAGGAATTTCATGAGCTTTTTTACCGACTACGAAAAACACGTGAGCGAGCGAGAAAAAGAGGGCGTGCCACCGCTTGCGCTAAATGCCAAGCAAACAAGCGAAATTTGCGAGCTAATAAAGCTTGCCAGCAAGTCTAGTTGCGACGAAAAGGCACAAAGTGAGCTAAAATTTCTTATAAATTTGCTTGAAACTCGTATCAATCCTGGCGTTGATGACGCAGCGAAGATAAAGGCGAACTTTCTTGGCGAAGTGATAGATGGGCTTGCTGTTAGCGGTCTTGATGCTATGCGTGCTATTAAAATTTTAGGCAAGATGCTTGGTGGATATAACGTGGAAATTTTGGTGCGAGCTCTAAAAAATAGCAATGAAAATATCGCTCGCGCTGCAGCAAATGAGCTAAAAAATATCATCCTGGTGCATGAATATTTTGACGAGATCGCAAAGCTAGCAAGTAGCAATAAATTTGCAAAAGAGGTGCTTGTTTCTTGGGCGAACGCAGAGTGGTTTACGCATAAAAAGCCAATCGAAACCTGTATAAACGCAGTCGTTTTTAAAGTACCTGGTGAGACAAATACAGATGACCTAAGTCCAGCGAGTGAGGCTTATACAAGAGCCGACATACCACTTCACGCAAAAGCAATGCTTGTTAAAAAGATGCCTGAGGGTCTAGAAATTTTAAAAGAACTTAAAACTCGTGGTAAAAAAGTGGCGTATGTTGGCGATGTGGTTGGCACTGGCAGCAGTAGAAAAAGCGGTATAAACTCGATCCAGTGGCACCTTGGTGATGAGATAGAGGGCGTGCCAAACAAAAAAACGGGTGGCATCGTGATCGGTACGACCATAGCTCCGATATTTTTTAATACCGCTGAAGATAGCGGTGCACTGCCGATAGTTGCAAACGTAAATGAGCTAGAAATGGGCGATGAGATAGAAATTTATCCATTTAAGGGTGAAATTTATAAGCTTATTGGCACTGAGAAAAAGCTCGTGGCAAATTTTAAACTAAGCCCAAATACTCTAAGCGATGAGATAAGAGCAGGTGGCAGGATACCACTTATGATAGGACGCCAAGTGACCAAAAAGGCCAGAGAGGCTCTAGGACTTGGCGAGGAGAAAATTTTTATAAAGCCAGATCAGCCAAAAGAGCAGAGCGGTGGCTATACGCTGGCTCAAAAGATGGTCGGCAAGGCTTGTGGCGTAGCTGGTGTGAGAGCTGGGGCTTATGTGGAGCCTGAAATTTTAACTGTTGGCTCGCAAGATACGACTGGGCCGATGACTAGAGATGAGATAAAAGAGCTTGCAAGCCTTAGTTTTGGCGCGGATTTTGTTTTGCAAAGCTTTTGCCATACGGCCGCTTACCCAAAGCCAAGTGATCTTGTGATGCATGAGAGCTTGCCAAAATTTATAAATTTACGTGGCGGTGTGAGTCTAAAACCAGGCGATGGCGTCATCCACTCTTGGCTAAACCGCATGGTACTTCCTGATACGGTGGGCACTGGTGGCGATAGTCATACGAGATTTCCTATCGGTATCAGCTTTCCGGCGGGCAGTGGTCTAGTGGCGTTTGCAGCGGTGCTTGGCATGATGCCACTAAATATGCCAGAGTCAGTTTTGATCAAATTTAAAGGCGAGCTAAAAGATGACGTGACGCTTAGGGATCTTGTAAATGCGATACCGTATTTTGCGATCAAAAAAGGACTTTTAAGCGTTGAAAAGAAAGATAAAAAGAATGTTTTTGCGGGTAAAATTTTAGAGATAGAAGGGCTCGAGAATCTAAAAGTAGAGCAGGCGTTTGAGCTAAGTGATGCTTCGGCTGAACGTTCAGCTGCGGCTTGTGTGGTAAATTTAAGCGTTGATAGTGTCGTGGAGTATGTTCGCTCAAATGTTGTGCTAATTGATGCGATGATAAAAGCTGGTTACGAGAGCCGTGAGACTCTGCTTAGACGAAAAGAAAAAATGCAAAAATGGCTAGAAAATCCAACGCTTTTAAGAGCCGATAAAGATGCAAAATATGCTGAAATTTTGGAGATCGATCTAGCTCAGATAGATGAGCCGATTTTGGCTTGTCCAAATGACCCAGACGATGTGGCAACGCTAAGTGAAATTTTAGCTGATAATAAAAGAGTGCATAATATCGATGAAGTTTTTGTTGGAAGCTGTATGACAAATATCGGCCATTACAGAGCACTTGCTAGAATTTTGGAGCGCGAGAGCAAGCTAACGACTAGGCTTTGGATCGCACCGCCAACTAAAATGGATAAAAAGACGCTCGAAGATGAGGGCGTTTATGAGATATTTAAACGGCTAAATGCTAGGACAGAGGTGCCAGGCTGCTCGCTTTGCATGGGTAATCAAGCAAGGGTGAACGACAACGCCGTCGTCTTTTCGACCTCGACTAGAAATTTTGACAACAGAATGGGCATGGGCGCGAAGGTCTATCTAGGAAGTGCCGAACTAGGCGCCGTATGCGCGCTACTAGGGCGTTTGCCAAAGGTTGATGAGTATAAAAAAATAGTAAGAGATAGCCTTAGTTTAAACAAAGATCAAATTTATAAATACCTAAATTTTAATGAAATAAGCGAGTTTAGTATATAAATTTGTTACAATGTCGCGAAATTTTAAGGAGCTTTGATGAGAAAGATAGTTTTTTCCTTCTTTTTTAGCGTTTGCCTTTTTGCAAATTTGCATGCACTAGAGTGCGGCGATTTGGCTAAAAAAGAGAGCTTTAAAACTACTCCAAAAGAGCTTGCTTATGCGAATGAGGGGCTATTTTTTTGTGATGGCTCGCTTCTAAATTTAAAAGAGGTAAAAGAGCTTTTTGACGCGAGCGTGGCAGTTAGGAGCGAGTCTCAAAGCTGCGTTGGCGAGGGCGTTTATAGAGAAAATTTAAATAAATTTAGATGGAACTTGCTAAAAGCCTCGTTTGCACCTGAGCTTTATCAAAAAGAGCTTGCAAAGCCAGAGGCTGCTGAAGCCCAAAAAGATGCTCAAATGGAGTATTTTAGGTACTGGGCAAACGAGAGCTTGTTTAACTTTTTAAAATATAAAAAATTCAGCGAAGCTTATAAAAACGCACAAACTCCGCTAGTTAAATTTTATGAGACTTTAGGCGTTGATAGTGCAAGTGCCGCTTACTACGCTACTAGCGTGATAAATGAGTTTTTAAGCTTTAGCGTTGGTAAAAATGTAAATAAAGCTAAAATTTTAACACCTGAGCAAAACATGATGGCACAAAGGATAAATTCCGATGAGCTGGCAAATTTGCTCTACTCGAAAAATTTTAGTACTGCTGAGCTTACAAATTTGCTTAATATCGCACTTTTAAACGAAAAAAGTAGCGACATGATAAAAGAGATCATAAGGCGTGGGGCCGATGTGAATTTGGGTGATGAGACACCGTTATTTTTTGCTTTAAAAAATATAGAAAATGTAAAAATTTTACTTGCAAATAAAGCCGATGTAAATCACAAAAATTTCTTTGGAAAAAGTGTACTTTTTTATGCTGTGCAGTTTAGCGATAAGCCACTTTGTGAGCTTTTGCTAAAAAATGGTGCCAATGCCAACGATAGCTACATAGATGAAAATGCCAAGATGAATATGATAAATTTGGGTATGGCGCAGGTTGAAGATACTTGTGGTCTAGAACACACAAATAGAAGCGTTTTTATGCATGCAGCAGCTCATGCAACGCCAGAAATTTTAAAGCTTTTGATGGATAATGGTGCTGATATTAATGCCACTGATGATGCTGGGTTTAATGCGCTTGACTATGCCATGAAAGAACAAAACGAAAAGACGATCAAATTTTTAGAAAATTTGGGTTTAAAACCAAATTTCAATTAGGAAAAATCATGAAAAAGACAGCTTTTGTAACTGGTGCAACATCTGGATTTGGCGAGGCGATCGCCAGAAGACTCTCAAAAGAGGGCTACAAGATAGTCGCTCTTGCAAGGCGAGAAGATAGGCTAAAAAAGCTTGCAGCAGAGCTTGGCGATACGCATATCATCGTAGCTGACATACGCGATAAAGAGGCTGTTTTTAAAGCGGTTGATAGCTTGCCTGAAAATTTTAAAGACATCGAAGTGCTTGTAAATAACGCTGGTATGGCGCTTGGACTTGAAAAGACGATAGATGCGAAGGTGGAGGACTTTGAGGCGATGATAGACACCAACGTCAAGGGTCTTATCTACTCGACAAAGGCGGTTTTGCCACTACTTTATAAGCAAGAAAAGGGCTATATATTTAACCTGGGTTCTACTGCTGGCTCATGGCCATATCCTGGAAGTAACGTTTATGGTGCTACAAAGGCCTTTGTAAAGCAGTTTAGTTTAAATTTAAGAAACGATCTAGTCGGCACAAATATCAGGGTGACAAACATCGAGCCAGGACTTTGCAAGACTGAATTTAGCGAGGTTAGATTTAGGGGAGATAAGGCAAAGGCGGATAGTCTTTATGAAAATACAAATTTCATCACATCTGAGGATATCGCGACGATTTTGGTAAATTGTCTAAATATGCCTGGAAGTGTCAACATAAATAGGGTCGAAGTCATGGCAAATACGCAGACTTGGGCTGGGCTTGCGATAGAAAAATTTTAAGGAGTTCTTGTGAGACAAATTTTATTATTACTTTTTTTTAGCGTTGCGCTTTTTGGTGTCGATCCAGAAGTGGCAAAGAGAAACGCTGAAATTTATGGCGTATTTACGCTTATACCACCTGTTGTGGCAATAGCACTTGCTTTTATCACAAAAGACGTTATATTGTCGCTATTTATAGGTGTTTTTAGTGGAACGTTTCTCATAAATATCATCAATGAAAACATCTTTATGGGTATCGTAAAAGGCTTTACAGGTATCGTTTCAAGAGTCGTTGAATCAATGGCTGACAAGACCGACTCAGGCATCTTACTTCAAGTGCTTTGTATCGGCGGCGTGGTCGCACTCATCACAAAGATGGGTGGCACAAAGGCGGTTGCTCTTTGGCTTAGTAAAAAGGCAAAAAGCGGCATTTCAGCTCAAATTTCAACATGGCTGATGGGAATTTTTGTGTTTTTTGATGACTATGCAAATGCTCTAATTGTAGGTCCAATTATGAGACCAATAAGTGATAAATTTAAAATAAGCCGCGAAAAACTAGCTTTTATCATAGATGCTACTGCGGCACCGATCGCTGGCATAGCTATCATCTCGACATGGGTTGGCCTTGAGGTTTCACTCATTGAAAAGGGCTATGAGCTAGTTGGAGAGACTGGTATTAACGCTTATTCTATATTTATCGAGACAATTCCATATAGATTTTATAACCTTTTTATACTATTTTTCATAGTTTGTACCGCCTTGATGCAACGTGAATACGGCCCAATGCTATTAGCTGAAAGACGCGCTAGAAGAGGTGAGCTTCACTCAGGTAAAACTCAAATCCAAGATCTTGAAGATAAAACACTTGAGCCAAAAGAGGGCGTAAAATTAAGCGCTGCAAATGCTGTTGTGCCACTTCTTGTGCTGGTCATTGGCGCATTTACTAGTTTTTACTTTAGTGGTCTTGCTGCACTTGAGGGTGATGCTCTTAAAAATGCACTTGCTAATCCGCTTTCATTTTCTACATTTAAAGATACCTTTGGCGCAGCTGACTCGGCTACATCGCTATTTCAAGCAGCACTACTTGCTAGTATCGTAGCTATCACAATGGGTGTTTGGCGTAAAATTTTTGACGTAAAAGAGGCTATCAGCACATGGGTAAAAGGCTGGAAGACTATGATAATTACGGTTGTCATTTTGCTTCTTGCGTGGAGCCTTAGTGCTGTTATCAAAGAGCTTGGCACATCAAGATATTTGGTTGATCTATTAAGCTCTTCAACGCCTAAATTTATCCTGCCAGTTGCTGTTTTTATCCTTGGTTCGTTTATTAGCTTCTCGACTGGAACAAGCTATGGCACAATGGGGATTTTAATGCCTCTAGCTATCCCACTAGCTTATGCTGTCGGCAAAAACTACGGCCTAGAGGGCGATGCGATGCACGCTTATATGATCGTAAATATCTCAGGCGTACTTACAGGTGCGATCTTTGGTGATCACTGCTCACCGATCTCGGATACTACGATCCTTTCATCAATGGGCGCAGGATGTAACCATATCGATCACGTCTCAACTCAAATGGTATATGCACTTAGTGTTTGTGCGGTTTGTGTGCTAGTTGGCTACTTGCCAGTTGCACTTGGTCTTAGCGTTTGGATCGCACTTCCTTGCGGATTTTTAGCGATTTGGGCACTAGTTAGATTTGTTGGAAAGAAAGTAGAAGCATAAATTTGGATTGCAATTATTTAAAAGAGTGCGGCTCTTGCACTCTTTTTGCCCCTTATGATGAGCAAATTTTATTTAAAACTGACCTTGTAAAACAAAATTTTTCAGAGTTTTATGATGGTGAGTTTGATGTTTTTAGCTCAACACCAAAACATTACCGCACAAGAGCTGAGTTTGGCATCTGGCATGAAGGCAGCAAGCTTTGCTATACGATGTATGCAAGCGAAAAGGGCAAAAAGGTCTTTATAGATGATTGCCCAAAGGTCTGCGAGCAAATTTCAGAGCTTATGCCAAGCTTGCTTTATAACTTACAAGAGAGCGAAATACTACGCGCAAAGCTTTTTGGAGTGGAATTTATCTCTTGTAAAAGCGGTATTTTGGTCACACTTCTTTACCATAAAAGGCTTGATGGCGAGTTCGAGGCGGCTATGAAAATTCTAGCTAGTAAGCTTGACGTCACCATACTTGCTAGATCGCGTGGGCAAAAGCTACTAAGTGGTGAGCTAAATTTGATCGATGAGCTAAATATTGGAGAGCAAATTTATAAATTTAGCCTATCTGAGAATGCCTTTATCCAGCCAAATAGAGCCGTAAATGAAAAGATGATAGCTTGGGCAAAAGAGTGCGTGCAAGGTGGCGCTGACCTACTGGAGCTTT
Source organism: Campylobacter concisus (assembly GCF_003049705.1). Lineage (NCBI taxonomy): Bacteria > Pseudomonadati > Campylobacterota > Epsilonproteobacteria > Campylobacterales > Campylobacteraceae > Campylobacter > Campylobacter concisus. The sequence goes on along the minus strand of NZ_PIRF01000004.1, from coordinate 15,486 downwards.
ACTGCGGACATGGAAATTTTACTATTCCGCTTTCGTTTAAATTTAATAATGTACTTGCCACTGAAATTTCAAAGAGCTCGATCGCAAATGCCCTTAAAAACTGCGAGCTAAATAAGGCTAAAAACATCAAATTTTTACGAATGGATGCTGATGAGCTTATGAGCGCATTTGCTGGCGTTAGGGAATTTAATAGACTAAAGGATATAAATTTAAGCGATTTTAACTTCTCTCACGTCCTTGTTGATCCGCCCCGTGCAGGACTAAGCGAAAGTGTCATAAATTTCATCAAAAATTTTAAAAATATCATCTATATATCGTGCAATCCAGAGACTCTAAAAGAAAATTTAAAAGAGCTTTGTAAAAGCCATAAAGTGATAAAATTTGCCATTTTTGATCAGTTTGCAAACACTCATCACATCGAGTGTGGCGTGCTACTAAGGGCAAAAGAATAATTTAAAAAAGGAAAAATAAAAAATGGTTTCACTAAATAAAATCATCCAAGCAAAGATCACGATCGGTCATTTTGTAAATAAAACTCCATTTGCTCTGAGTGCGAAACTTAGTAAAAATTTGGGTGCAAGCATCTATCTAAAAGAGGAAAATTTACAACGAACCGGAGCTTATAAAATAAGAGGCGCTTACAATAAAATAGCTAGCCTAAGTGATGAGGAGAGAAAGCGTGGTGTCGTGGCTGCAAGTGCTGGCAACCACGCTCAAGGCGTAGCGATAAGCGCGAAAGAATTTGGCGTACACGCTTGTATCATCATGCCAGAATCAACCCCGCTTCTAAAGGTTGCTGGTACGAAAGACCTTGGCGCAGAGGTTATTTTAAAAGGTGATAATTTCGATGAGGCGTACGCTTTTGCGGTTAATTACGCTAAAGATAAGGGTATGACCTTTGTTCACCCATTTAACGACGAGTATGTCATGGCAGGACAAGGCACTGTGGGGCTTGAGATGCTTGATGAGATAAGCGACCTTGATATAGTCATCGTCCCAGTTGGTGGAGGCGGATTAGCTAGTGGTGTGGCTAGTTGTATAAAGCAGGTCAATCCAAAGACAAAAGTAATCTGTGTCGGTGCAAAAGGCGCTCCAGCGATGTTTAATAGCTACGGTGCTAAAAAGAGCATAAACTCAAAATCAGTCCGCACCATAGCTGATGGCATCGCTGTGCGTGATGCGAGCGAGATCACATTAGCAAATATTATTGAGTGCGTTGATGAGTTTGTGCAAGTTGATGATGAGGAGATCGCAACTGCGATTTTGTTTTTGCTAGAGACTCAAAAGATCGTTGTAGAAGGAGCTGGCGCAGCTGGCGTGGCAGCACTTATGCATGATAAGATCAAATTTAAAAAAGGTGCGAAGATAGGCGTGGTACTAAGTGGCGGAAATATCGACGTACAGGTGCTTTCTATCATCATCGAAAAGGGTCTTATCAAGTCTCACCGCAAGATGACACTACAAATAACACTTGTGGATAAGCCAGGAGCGCTCATGAGCCTAACAGATAGCTTAAAATCAGCAAACGCAAACATCGTCAAGATCGACTACGATCGCTTCTCAACAAGGCTTGACTATGGCGATGCAAGTATTACGATCACGCTTGAGACAAAGGGTCTTGAGCATCAAGAAAAGATCAAAGAAGTGCTTACTAAAAACGGTTTTTCTTTCACTCAACTATTTTAATTTAATGGCTCGCTACTATTTAAAGTAGCGAGCATATTTTACCTAATTAAAACAAAATTTCAAATTTCGCATTTACGCTGTTTGACTTCACGTCTTTAGCAAAAGCACCTGTGTAAGATAGGCCTAAATTTATATTTTTATAAACATTCGCTTTTACACCAAGGCTAGCTGTGCCAAGATCGCGTACCTCTTTTCCTTCAAGTTCCAAGTATCCAGCATTTGCGATATTTACGCCGATATTTGGTCTTGTATCGCCAACTAGTCTATTGTAGGCTAGATCAGCTTCAAATTTCATCTTTGTACTACCAAGACTAAATGGCACACTAGGGTTTAGACCTATGCTAAATACACTTAAATTTCTAGTTTTTTCATCAACGTCCATTCTAAAAATTCCTACATTTTGGCTAGTGCTATCAGTTTTCATACGTAGATAGCTTGCGCCCACATAAGGATTTAGTGAGAAATTCGCACTATTAAATGCTGTTAGTGCCAAATTTGCGTAAGCAGTAAGTGCTTTTTCCTTGCTTTTTACATGCTCGTCTGAGTAAAAGCTAACAATCGTAGCACCATTTTGCGTTTTTCGTTTTGCATTTGTGTATATGAGACCGAGGTCTAGTTTTGTGCTAGCGATCAGGCTTTTTCCGTAGATGCCGATGCTTGTGCCTTTTGTTTTATAAGCATCATCGCCATCTTCTTTTACTTTTTCACTACTAGCACCAAGTACACCACCGAGCGTGAAAGCATCATTTACATTGCCGTCAAATCCAAAAAGCTGAGTGAATGAGTTTGCCTTTACATCATCAAATTTCATAGCATTAGCCATGGTGTTTGACCAAAAATTCATGCCACTTGCATCGATTGCTTTTGCACTGAATGGATCAAATTCGTGGTTGATGATCGCATTTTTGAGCAAGATATTTTCTAGTAAAAATGCATTATGTTGAGCTAAATTTGCATTATTTGCAAATGTTTTTAGCGTATCACTTGCTTCTTTTGGTGTAGCGTAGATGAAGTGTCTGTATAGATCGCTCGTGATGACTGCTGGTCTACTTCTAAACGGTGAAGCAAGGAGTGCCGGTCTGCTAGCTGTGCTCTCAATGAGCTGTGCTACTCTTTTTTGGTTGTCGCTAGCTGCTATACTTGTTATTGTATTTTTTGATTTTTTGAGTGTTAGTTCTAGCTTGTTGTCGCTATAGTTTCTAGTAAGGTCAAAAAATGCGTATTTTTTTGAGATAGTGTCGTTGTAGCCACTAAAATTTCCAGTTACGGCATAAGTTTTTGCCTTTGAGCTATCATCATATAGTCTTTTCATGACATCTACATCTGGCTCGCTTATATCTATGATAGAGTTCTTCTCAAAATTTAGATTTAAATTTGCTGCGTTATTTGAGATAATATAACTACCACCTGTTTTTATAGTAGCTTTTACTGCGTCATTTGTACTTTTTCTAGTTACATCTTTAAAAGATAGCTTTTGAGAAAATTTATTTCTATCAATTTCTCTAACACTCATCTCTTTAACAATCTCAAGTGCACCACCATTTTCGACTACTACCTCGCTTGATTTTAGTGATTGATTTAGTGCTGTGATCTTGCCGCTTTTTATTATAGTATTGCCAGTGTATGAGTTGGTTCCTGCTAGTTTTAGAGTGCCTAGGCCTCTCTTAATAAGAGTTCCTTCATAGCCCTCGCTAGCTCTTTGTTCTCTCGCTTTTTCTCTAGCGTTACCCATATCAAGTTCAGCCCTTTGCTCGGCTGTTAAATTTGACATTTTCTCAAGCTCAGCCTTGCGATTATCCCAAATTTTTGCCTCTGCCTCATCTTCAGTCTTTCTGTATTTTATAGCTACATCACTGATATTATTTGAGTAAAGATCATCTGTGTCTAGACTTACATCAAATACGCCTAGTAGCTGTCCTGGTCCAAACATAGCCTTTGACATATCAAGTGCTCCCCAGCCCCAGCGCTCATCAGGTACGCCAAGTGGCGCAGTAAAACCAGAAATTCTTCTTGTATCGGCTGGCTTTTTAAACTCGTCCCTAACTTGTCTTGCGGTAGTTAGCAAAACATCTCTTGCTTGAGAGTTACTCATATATGGGTATCTTTGCATGACAAGACCAAGTGCGCCAGTGACATGTGGAGCTGCCATTGATGTACCATCCCAGCTCTCGTAACCAGCGTTTCCATTTTTAGGATCAACTGTGCTTGATTTTATACTTTTGCCAGGTGCTGCGATACTCCACCATTTTGAGTGTCCTGCGGTATTAAAATGTTGTGCATCGCCATCTGTCATTCCAGTAACGTTTATCCAGTATTTTTCAGCATCTGGACGAAAATATGGAAGCATTGCTCTTGTGTATGACTCTTTCATGCCATTTCTATTTCCGGCAGTGAAGACTTGAATGATGCCGTATTTTTTGGCGACTTCATAAGCAGCATCTAAGAAATTTTTACCATTTGTGACAAATGGATAGTAGCTTTTATAGGCTGCGTCAAGATCTTTTATATCTAAGCTATTGCCGCCATCAAATCCAGTTGCTCCCTCATAAGCTTTATAAAATTTTCGGTTTGAACCCCAACTATTATTTATAGCTCTTGCACCAGCTTTGGCCAACCCCTCATAAGATGCTAAAAAGAAGTTGTAGTCTTGGTTTGGTCCATATGTCATACCATCGGTTCCGCCAGTATTTCCTACTATAAGTTTTGAGTCAAATGCTACACCATGCATCCCTTTACCATCTCTTGAGCCAGCAATTGTGCCAGCTACGTGCGTGCCGTGCGAGTCGTTTACACCAGCGATCCAGTTGCCATCAGCTTCAAATTTATCACCTTTTTTAAAGTCGCCAAAGTCAGCTCTATTTTTATCAGTGCTTCCCTTTTTTAAAAAAGGAGAGTTGCCGTGCTCAGTATCTGGATATTTTTGTCCGTCTTTGTAGTAGCTACCAGAAATTTTTAGTGCGCTTATCCTACCGTCACTAAGTTCAGGGTGGCTAAGTAATGTGCCAGAGTCCATAACACCAAGCGTCACACCTTTGCCCGTCACTCCAAGAGCATATGCGATAGCTGCATTGATACGCTTTAGTCCCCAGTATGCTTTATACTCAGTGCTCTCCCAGCTACTTATGTCACCAAATTTGCCACTTTCTTGATCGTTAGCATTTAGTGAATTTGCAAACAAAAGAGTACAACAAGCCGCGCTTATCAAAATACATTTTTTATTTAAAATGGATCTTTTCACATCTCATCCTTTTGCATAAAATTTAAATGGATTGTAATATCCTTAAAATAAATTATTAATTAAAATATTAAAATTTATGATAAAAATTTACTTTAATAATCCCTTTTTTACGCTATTTTTACTATAAGATATGAAAAAATGATCAAGATAATATCACTTAAATATTATTAATTACGATTTTATTTTAAAACAATTATTTAAATATAATTTTTAATAAAAGTAGAATTTCACCTTTGCTTTACAAATTTAAGCTAAAATAGCAAGCTTTAAAGGAGAAAAAATGAGCGAATATGCAAATTTGATATTAGCTATCTTACTAGCTGTTTTGGCATTTGCATTTTATAGGTCAAATAAGGCGTTAAAAAAGGCAAAAGATGATAGTGAAAATGTCTCGGTCAGTACTGAAATTTCACAGCTAAAAAGCATCGGCGAGCTTTCAGTTTTTCAAGTTTATAGCAAAGAGATCGTCACAAAAACTGATCATGCGTTTGGAAATTTTGGCAAAGAGTATCTAAGATGGCTTATAAGCGAGAAGAAGCTTTCGATGATATTTGAGTTTGAGATAAATTTCATCTACGATCTAACTAGCCCTAGACTCGAGATCACGCAGATCGCAAACTCTAGCTATAAGATAAAAATGCCTCCTTGCAAGTATAAATTTTCGATCGCCGATATGAAATTTTACGATGAGAAAAACGGCAAATTTATACCATTTTTACTGCCTGACTCGCTAAATGGCTTTTTTGGCAGCACTTTTACAGAAGAAGATAAAAATAGGCTAATAGAAGAAGCTAGAAACGAAGTCAAAAAGATGAGCGTTCGCCTTATCTCACAGCTTCAAAGCAAAATTCATAAATCAGCTCGCGATACGCTTGAAGCGATAGCTAAGAGCTTTGGCGCAAATAAAGTTGAGTTTTTCTTTGACGATAATGATGAGCAGATAAGCTCGCAACTAAATTTAGAAAATATTGCATAAAACTTTAAAAAGGAGAAAAAATGAGCGTAAATTCACAGGAAGTCACGCAGACACCAGGCAACAACACAGTCTTTCAAACATGGGTTTTAACAGCTGATAAAAAGGCTTGTAAAGAGGGTTTTGCCGAGATTTGCGCCCTGGTTGTAAATTTAAATAAAACTGCCAAGATTAGATTTGGCGCAAATGAAAATGTAAACTGCGTCCTTGGCGTGGGTCACGATGCTTGGAAAAAGCTTGAAATTTCAAAAGAATTGCCAAAAGAGCTTGTAAATTTTAAAGCGATCAAAGGCGATAAACACGAGGCTGTTAGCACAAAGGGCGATATCCACATCCATATCCGCGCTTTAAATGCACCTGATTGCTTCGATATGGCTCAAGCAATAAAAGCTGTGCTTTTTAAATTTGCAGAGCTTACAGACGAGACGCAAGGCTTTAAGTATCATGATGGCAGGGCGATAATTGGCTTTGTTGATGGTACTGAAAACCCTGAGGGTGAGGATAGAGATTTCTTTGCTAAAGTTGGCGATGAGGACGCTAAATTTAAAGGCGGTAGCTACGTTTTTGTACAAAAATATCTTCACAATATGAAAGAGTGGAACGCTACAAGCATAAGTGAGCAAGAAAAGGTAATAGGTCGCTCAAAAGAGCTTGACATCGAGATGAGCGAAGATGTAAAACCTACAAATTCACACTCAGCTGCTGCAAACGTCGGAGATAATAAAAAGGTCGTGCGTGGCAATATGCCATTTACCGAGGGCAGCAAAACTGGCACTTACTTCATCGCTTATGCGAGCACGTTTTCAACGGTTGAGCTTATGCTTAAAAAGATGTTTATCGGCGAGCCAAAGGGTAACTCAGATAGGCTGCTTGACTTTAGTACGCCAGTAACTGGTGCCTTATACTTTGTTCCAACAGTTGATATGCTTGGCGATTATGAGGGCTAAATTTAAATGGGTGAGGCAACTTGCCCTTTTAAATTTTTAAATAAAAATGCCAGAGTGGTTTATCTACGCAGCTCTTTCAGCTGTTTTTGCTGCACTTACCGCGATCTTTGCAAAGCTTGGTGTAAAGGACATTGACAGTGATTTTGCGACATTTATAAGAACGATCGTTGTTATTCTTATGCTTGTTTTGCTTTTAAGTGTGGCTAAAAAATGGCAGCCACTAAGCTCTCTAAGTCCTAAAAACTGGCTCTTTCTCATATTAAGTGGCATAGCAACTGGGCTTTCGTGGCTCATGTATTTTAAAGCTATGCAGGCAGGCAAGGTCTATCAAGTGGCGCTGGTTGATAAATTTAGCGTTGTGCTTGCTATTATTTTGGCTGTCATCTTTCTTGGCGAGAGGTTAAATTTAAAAGAAATTTTAGCCGTCTGCCTTATCGTGTCTGGTGTATTTTTACTCATTTTTAAATAAAATTTTCTGCATTATTCTTAAAATATATTTTTAATTTTAATTTGTAATTCATTAAAAAGCTCCTAAAATTTGAACAATTTCATTTTGAAGGGAGAAATATGAAAGAAATCATTCTATCAACCATCGTGGCTTGTGCGGCATTTGGTGCTAGTGTAAACTACACAGATGTTGTAAAAGATGTTTACGGTGATGCTAGCTCAACAAAAAGTATAGGCAGACTGCTACCAACCAACGCAGTTGAAATTTTACAAACAAGCGGTGACAGAGCGCAAATTAAAGTAAAAGGCTATCAAAATCCAGCTGTTAGCAACGTAGTTTATTTTGCTGATGGCGCGAGGATTATCTCGGTGGCATTTGCAAAAACTGCACCTTTTGATATTAAAGTGATCAAAGAGGGCAAAAACGGCAAATGGAATGAAGTAGAAACAACAGTTTTTGTTCAAAAAGATGGCTTTAGCACTGACGTAAACGCAATGTTTGCAAAAGCTGACAAGATGTATAAAGAGAGCTGTGGTGTTTGCCATGCGTTGCCTCAAACCACACATTTCAATGCAAACCAATGGCCGTCACTTCTAAAATCAATGATCGGCAGAACCGCAATAGAGAAAAAAGACGAGTGGTTGGTTGTTGAATACCTTCAAAAACACTCATCTGACGTAAACCTAGGTAAATAAGCAAAACTTTTGTAGCGGCGAGTAAAAACAAATATTAAAGTTTAGCTTATTCAAAAGAGAACTTAAAAATGAAAGGGAGATAAGATGAACGAGAACAGACGAGAATTTCTAAAAAAAGGTGCTACAGCAATTGCAGCGACACCTTTGCTTTCAAGCGTAACAGCTTCAAATTTATTTGCTGATGGTGTAAAAAAGAGTGTTTTAAGAGATGGCGAGGTCATCACAGCCGCTCACTGGGGTATGCTAAAAGTGACAACCAAAAACGGCGTTGCAGTAAAGTCAGAGCCTATCCAAAAAACAAGTGAAATTTACAACCCACTTCAGCACTACACACCAGATATGATCTATAAAAGTCGTATCAAACGCCCAGCAGTAAGAAAGAGCTATCTTGAAAATCCAGATAGTCCAAAGCCAGAGCTTCGCGGCAAGGATGAGTGGGTTGAGGTGCCTTACGAAGAGGCGATCAAGCTAGTTGCAAGAGAGCTTAAAAAGACAAGAGCGCAAAAAGGCTTGCAAAGCGTATTTGCGGGCAGTTACGGCTGGAAGTCAAGCGGCAACGTGCATAACTCGAGAATTTTACTTCATAGATTTATGAATTTAAGCGGCGGCTTTGTTGGCTCACTAGGAGATTACTCAACAGGTGCTAGTCAGATCATCATGCCTCACGTCGTGGGTAGTATCGAGGTCTATGAGCAGCAAACCAGCTGGCCCGTAGTACTAGAAAACTCAAAAGTTGTCGTCATCTGGGGTGCAAACCCACTTGCGACACTTCGCATAGCTTGGACAGCGACTGATGAGCAAGGCTTTAAGTACTTTGAAGAGCTTAAAAACAAAAAAGATATCAAAGTGATCATTATTGATCCTATCAAGAGCGACACAGCGCAATACTTTGATAACGCTCAGTGGATAGCTCCTGTGCCAAACACCGACACAGCGATGATGCTTGGTATGATGCACTACCTATATGAAAGCGGCAAGTATGATAAAAATTTCGTTGAAACCTACACAACAGGCTTTGATAAATTTCTCCCATATCTACTTGGTAAGACAGACAATACTCCTAAAAATTTAGAGTGGGCGAGCAAAATTTGTGGCATCGATAAAGATACTTTAAAAGAGCTAGCTGATACATTTGTCGCAAACCGCACTATGATAATGAGTGGTTGGGGTATGCAGCGCGCTCACCACGGCGAGCAACCACACTGGGCGATGGTGACACTAGCAGCTATGATTGGTCAGATCGGACTTCCTGGTGGGGGATTTGGGCTTAGCTATCACTATTCAAACGGCGGCGCACCAACATGCAAGGGTGCAGTCATTGGCGGAGTAAATAGCGCAAGTGTGGGTAAATTTAACGATAAGGGCGAGTTTATCGGCACAGACACAGGCGAGTTTGATAAACGAGGTCGCTTCGTCGCAAAGGCAGCTGCAGCAGCAGGTACAGGCCAAAGTTGGCTACAAAAAGCAACCAACTATGCCTTCCCGGTCGCAAGGATTGCTGATGCGTTGCTACATCCTGGTAAAGTGATCGACCACGACGGCAAAAAGATCACCTATCCAGATATCGACTTTATCTACTGGGTCGGCGGTAACCCACTTGTGCACCACCAAGATACAAATACAAATTTAAAAGCGTGGAGAAAGCCAAGAACGGTTGTCGTACATGAATCATACTGGACACCGACAGCAAAAATGGCTGATATAGTATTTCCTGTCACTACAGAGTATGAGAGAAACGATATCACCATGACTGGCGACTACTCAAATATGAACATCGTGCCGATGAAACAAGTCGTTGAAAAATACCACGAGGCAAGAGACGACTACCAAATTTTCACTGATCTTTGCAAGGCTTATGCTAAAAATTTGGTCATTGCCTACACAGATAACGGCAAGGATGAGTTTGACTGGATCAAAGAGTACTATGACGCAGCCTACGCCCAGGTCAAGGCTGTGCCAGAGCTCACAACTAATATGAAGCCATTTGAAGAGTTTTGGAACGAGAACAAGCCAATTACATTTGCCTCATCTCAAGATAGCGATAGCTGGGTGAGATTTGGCGAATTTAGAGAAGATCCTGTGCTAAATGCTCTTGGAACCCCAAGCGGCCTTATAGAAATTTACTCAGAGACTATCGAGAAAATGGGTTACGACGACTGCAAGGCACACCCAATGTGGTTTGAGCCAATCGAGTGGCTAGGCATGAAAGATAAACCGGCTAAATTCCACATGATAAGCGCTCACCCAACTGACCGCTTGCACTCACAGTTAAGCCAAACCTCACTTCGAGACAAATACGCTATCGCAAACCGCGAGCCTATCTGGATTAACGAAAAAGACGCAAAAGAGCTTGGTGTACAAAGTGGTGATTTGGTGCGTGTGTTTAACGCACGTGGCGAGGTTCTAGCAGGTGCTCATGTGACTAAAAATATCAAAGAGGGCGTTGTAAAACTAGCTGAGGGCGCTTGGTATGACGGCTTTGATAGTGGCATCTGCAAAAACGGCTCTGCAAACGTGCTAACCATAGATATCCCAACAAGCAAGCTAGCAAATGGCAATATTAGCCATACAGCTCTTGTAAATATCGAGAAATATAAAGGCGACGAGGCGTTAAAGCTTACAGCTTTTGCTGAACCAAAAATTTCTAAATAATATTAAAAGCAGGGGAGCGATCTCCTGCTTTTGAACTTAAAGTTTAAAATAAATCTACTACTCACAAAAGCTTAAATTTATATTAAAGCCTATAGCTTTATAAATTTTTTATTTTGCAATTATATTTGTAAAACTTGACGTAAAGGATGTCACCACTGTGTTATTTCGTCCTGTGTGTTTTAAAGAGATACAAGCAGGTAAGGTTTATCGAGTGGCGCTGGTTGATAAATTTAGCGTTGTGATTGCTATTATTTTGGCTGTCATCTTTCTTGGTGAGAGGCTAAATTACAAAGAAATTTTAGCCATTTGTCTTATTATTTCAGGCGTTATTTTATTGATTTTCAAGTAAAAATTTATACTCTATATCTAGCAAAATAACAAAAAACAAAACTAGCTTATTTAATGGCATTTTGTGATCTAAAATTTATTCAAAAATTTTTAATTATCAAGATATCTTTATTAATTTTTAAAAAGCATTAAATAGAGGGTAAATTTAATACTAATTTTAATTCTTTTTCGATAAATTAAAGCGATTATAACTTTTTAAAGGAGGAAAGATGAAGTCCATAACTTCAAAGATAGCGATGATTATCATCTCATTGCTAGTTATTTCGTTTGCTGCTATTTCAGCAGTCAGCTACTATACAGCGGAAAGTAAGGTAGTAGAGTTGGTCAGCCAGACCCAGGATCAGATTCTAAGTGACATCAAAGCTACTACGGATTCTTTTTTTGAAGATTATTTAGAAGTTGCCAAAAAGTCTGCTTCAGATATAGCACAAATACCAAATAATGATGACTCGTACATGGAAAAAACAAAAATGCAAAAAGAAAGCGTTAGTCATCTAGTTACTGATATTTTTTATGGTCGCGAGAGTGATGGACATTTTTTCCAATCAGATGGAACTAGAACAACTCCAGCCGATAACTACGATCCTAGAACTAGAGGCTGGTATAAAGCAGCAAAGAGTGCAAATGGTGCTATATATACCGAACCTTACAAAGCTGCCTTGTCTAATGCTTTAGTAATTAGCTTTGCCGCTCCAGTAAATAAAAATGGAAATTTTGATGGTGTTTTGGGGCTTGATTTAAATATAGATGCTTTAAGTAAAAAAATTCTCGAAATGGGTAAAACGAAATACGGTTACGTCTTTTTAATGAACAAAGACGGCTTAATGCTAATGCACAATGACCCAAACAATGTTGGTAAAACCGTTCCTGCTAGCAAATATATTGCTGAGGTTTTTGCAGCTAAAAAATTTGATGAAAATGGACTTATCCCTTATACAAACTATAAAGGCGAAAACGTAACTGCTAAAGTCCTTCCTATAAATGATCAGGGCTGGCTGGCCGTAGCCGCTATCGGAGCAGATACTTTTTCGTCTAATACCTTACCTTTATTAAAAGCTCAAATAATCCTAGCCGTAGCTTTTATAGTCATACTTTCGGCTATCGTATTTACTCTTCTTAAAAAATCCCTTAGCCCTATTAGAACTATTCAAACCAAGCTTGAAGACGCGTTTAAATTCATCACCTACGAAACCCCTAACGCTCCGGAAAAGCTAGTAGTAACTACCAAAGACGAATTCGGCAGAATGAGCGAATCTATTAACGATAATATAGAAAAAGTCCTTAACGGCGTTAAAAAAGACAGCGCCTTAATAGAGGAGATGAACGGTATAGCAAATCTCATGATAAAAGGACACATGGGGGCTAAGATTAACTCCGTCCCTAATAATCCGGCTTTAGTTCAGTTAAAAGATCTGCTAAATAAATTCTTTGCGTCAATTTCTGAAAATTTAAAAGGAATAGCGGTAGTTTTAGCTTCTTACAATAAAAACGACTACACTCCTAAACTAGAGCTAAAACCGGAGCTTGAAAGCGATCTAAGAGATATGATAGTAGGCCTTCAAAGCGCGGGCGACGCCGTAAGCAATATGCTAAGGGAAAATTTAAAAGAAGCTCAGGTCCTAGAAGAAAAAGCCAAAATCCTAGCAGAATCTATGAGAACCCTAACCGACGGAGCCCATAAGCAAGCCGACTCCATACAAGAAAGCGCGGCGGCTATAGAAGAGATGAGCAGTTCTATGAACGCTATTAGCCAAAAGGCTAGCGACGTAACTAGACAAAGCGAAGAGATTAAAAATATCATCGTTATTATTAGAGATATAGCCGATCAAACCAATCTACTTGCTCTAAATGCGGCTATCGAGGCAGCTAGAGCGGGTGAACACGGCAGAGGCTTTGCCGTAGTTGCCGACGAGGTTAGAAAACTAGCAGAGCGAACTCAAAAATCACTTGGTGAGATCGAAGCTAACGCAAATGTTCTAGCTCAAAGCATCAATGAGATGAGTGAAAGCATCAGAGAGCAAAGCGAAGGCATAAATATGATAAATCAAAGCGTAAGTCAGATCGACAGTATTACAAAACAAAATATAAATATTGTTGGTACAACAAACGAAATTACTGACCAAATAGACGACATGGCTAAGACGATAGTAGCCGACGTTAGAAAGAATAAATTTTAATTTCAGACCGAATTTAGGGATTTGCTTCCCCTAAATTCTAATTTTATATCGCTGATTTTAACTACCTAGAATGAAAAAATAATTTAAAATTATTATTTAATGTATACATCACTATTTTGTAATTAATATTATTTAATACTATTTAATATAAAAAAATATAGAATCGCATCTTAAAAATTTTTGTAAAAGGAAAGTAAATGCGATCAATTGCAAACAAAATATCTTTAATGCTAATACTGGCATTATTTATATCATTCTCGCTAATATCTATAGCTAGCTATAACACAGCTCATGATAAAGCCATTGAGTTAGTAATACAAACTCAAAAGCAAATCTTAAAAGATGTGAAAATCACATTAAATAGCTTTTTTGATAACAATCAGTATGCTATAGAGAAAATGGCTGAGACTCTTAGTAAGATAAGCGAGAAAAGTGATGGCTCGATGAATGCAGATGGTATAAATTTAGCTTTATCTCAAGCAAAAGCTATATCTGGAAAAGAGATCACTCTTGTTTACGCTGGATATGAGGATGGGGCTATGTTTAGATCAAATGGGCAAAATAAAGCTGGATATGATCCAAGAGTTAGAGGATGGTATAAACAAGCTAAAGCCGAGAATAAGCCAATATATACTGATCCATATATGGCAGCTTCATTAAATGCGATGGTTATAACCTTTGCTGCACCTATTAAAAATATTGGAGTTACTGGTATAGATGCATCTATTGAGGAGTTGAGCAATAATATATCGCAAATCAGTAAGACTGAATACAGCTATGCTTTTGTTACAGATCAAAATGGCAACGTTATAATGCACCCAAATAAAGAATTAGTCGGCAAACCTCACGAGATCGCTAAAAGCCTAATAAAACAATATAATGAAAAGAAATTTGATGAAAATGGATTAATAGCATATAAAAATACAAAAGGCGAAGATGTCTATGCTTATATGTTAGAGATAAATGATAAAGGTTGGTTAGCAATAACAGCAATGGATCAAAATATCTTTAGCTCGCATACTTTGCCTATTTTAAAAGTTCAGATTATTTTAGCCTTTATATTTATAGTTGTCTTATCTTTGATTGTATATTTCTTGCTAAAAAGATCGCTTAATCCTATTAAAACTATTACAGATGCTTTGGTTAGTTTCTTTAGGTTTTTAAATTTTGAGATAAAAGAGCCAGTTGTTTCAAAGGTGGCAACAAAAGATGAATTTGGCGTAATGAGCAAACTAATAAATGATAATATTGCTAAAATTTTTGACAATGCCGATCAAGACTCTAGAGTGGTATCTCAATCTGTTGAGACTGCAAAGGCGATAGAAAATGGAAATCTAAAAGCAAGAATAGTAGATGTTCCAGCCAATCCAAAACTAATTGAATTAAAAGATGTCTTAAATAAAATGCTAGATGTTTTGGAAAAAAGAGTCGGTAGCGATTTAAATATGATCCAAAAAACTTTTAATGATTTTAGAAATTCTGATTTTACTTCAAGAATTTTGGATGCCAAAGGTAATGTCGAACTAGTAACAAATGAGCTTGGCGAAGAGATAGCTAATATGCTTGCATTTAACCTAAAACAAGCACAATTCTTAGAAGAAAAAGCCAAAAATTTAGATGCATCAATGAAACAAGTAACTCAAGGTGCTAGCACACAGGCAAATTCTCTTCAAGAAAGTGCTGCTGCGATCGAGCAAATGAGTAGCTCAATGAGTGCAATTAGTCAAAAGACTGTAGATGTTATAAAACAATCTGAAGAGATTAAAAATATCATCGTTATTATTAGAGATATTGCAGATCAAACCAACCTACTTGCTCTAAACGCTGCTATCGAGGCAGCGCGTGCTGGTGAGCATGGACGAGGATTTGCTGTAGTTGCTGACGAGGTTAGAAAACTAGCCGAGCGCACCCAAAAATCACTTGGCGAGATCGAAACTAATGCAAATATACTTACTCAAAGTATCAATGAGATGAGTGAGAGCATCAGAGAGCAAAGTGAAGGCATAAATATGATAAATCAAAGTGTAAGCCAGATTGACAGCATTACAAAGCAAAATGTTGATATCGTGAGCTCAACGAATGAAATCACTGCCCAAATCGATGAAATGGCTAAGACGATAGTAGCCGATGTTAAAAAGAATAAATTTTAACCTTATAGCTTAACACCTAAAATTTTATTAATATTTCATCCTCAAAATTTGAGGATGAAAATAACTCCTTTTTATCTCTAATCTTAAAATTATTTTTTATTTTATAAATATAATAAAATTTTTTAAAATTATCTAATTTTTATAGCTTTATAGTGATATCGCTAGTTAAATT